>NZ_JAUBQD010000004.1:0-188420 GCF_036701085.1 Microcoleus sp. Pol7_A1 | reverse complement strand
GACATCTAAACTCCTACTTAGATTTACGTCCTCATTATACATGATTTGTGATTTACAAATCATTTACGATCGCTATAGAAGATCTTTCAGTTGGTCAACCGATTGGAACAGTCGATGTGCAATATACTCTTTACAAGAATGCTATACTAACTCAATAATATTGAAGTCTGGACTATAAGGTGGCAAAAACTCCAACCTCATATTCGGCATTGGCACCGCAATTTTTTCTCGAATATCATGGCGCTTATGATAACTAGCGTTATCTAAAACAATTATAATTTTCGCCCCTCGGCTCTGAAAGTTGTCTCGAAGATTGCCCTGACTTTCCCATTCATCTTTAAGTTGCTCATAAAATTGCTGTAACTGCTCATAAAATATATCTGCATTTCCTTTTTCAATGAAGAAACATACTCGTTTTCTGTCGCTTTCTCTAATTCCTCCCATCACATTTACTCGCCCACGGCGACGCTGACCCGTTAATTGCCTCCGCTTTCCTTTCTGGCTCCAGTTCTTTGTCTTATGACTCGTAAACTAAACCCGCTCTCATCCCAAAACCATATCTGTAAATGCCTTGGTTGCTGTCTTGCCATTTCTAAATACTTGAGCAATTTCTGCTTAAATTCGGCTCTTTGAGCGGGATTCTGTTTATCCTCTAGGCTATATTTTGCCCAGTTATAGCTGTACTTTTTATTCTTTAATATTCTCCTCACTTGTGAACCGCTTAACTCTATTCCTGTTTGTGAGGCTAGGTAAGTGACTAATCGTTCTCCCGTCCATCGACCAAATTCATACCCCAGCTCCTGCGGTTCCTTCTCTATTATCTCCAGCCAGAGCTGGATGTATTCAAATGTGGCTTTTCGGTAATGCTCTTGCTCTCGTTTATTCTGTAAGCTTGCCAAATCATCGGGGTCTCCATGCCTACACCAGTAGGCAACTGTTCGTGGCGAACATCCCAAAAATTGGGCAATATTTATTTGCGTTTTACCATCATTCTGAAGCAAAATTATTAAATGTCTCTCCCTTACATGGGGTAAGGGATTCTCTCGAAGAGCCTCTTGCAGCTTCTTTACTTGCTCTGCTTTAAAAAAGTTTTTGATGGATAATGGCATCGCTCGTCTCGGATATTATTATGCTCTATATTATACAACTTAAATCCCGATCAGCTTATAACATAACTACGCGATCTTTTGCTCTTGTTATTGCTGTATAAATTCTTGCTTTTTCTTAAAAATCTTTATCAGCATCTGGCAAGTCTTCCACTCGGTCAACGCCAGCAATAATAACAGCATCAAACTCAACTCCTTTCAGCGCATTCCAAGAATCTACAATTACGAAAGGTCGGTTTACAACGTTATAAGCTCGGTCTTGAGGACGCATTGGAGCGTGATGGTTAACACCCACTTTTTGCAGGCATTGACTAATTTCTGATTTAAAGGATCTTGGCTCTTGTGGATGCAATAAAACTCCGATTGAAGATTCTGGATGACTGCTCAATGCCAGTTTAACCTGTTTAGCTATATTGTCTGGAGAGATATTACTTTTTACGGTTTTTCCGTACTTAGTATGCTAAAATATTATGAAAATAGCGATCGCTTAAGTTAAACATGAAAAAATTAATGACAAAAATCCTGAATTTACCTGGTGTAATTGTAGAGGATAGCTTAGAGACAGAAGAAACAATTCTTTTATCCGTTATCGTAAAAAATAAAACAGCAGTTTGCCCGCGATGCGGACAAACAAGCCGCCGTCTACATCAAAATAAAACGCACTTAGTTAGAGATTTACCAATCACTAACAGAGAAGTAATTCTCAAAGTAAATCGCCGACAGTTTAAGTGTGAAAGCTGTAAAAAACCTTTTAGCGAAATCTTAGATTTTGTTGAAGTTCGCAAAAATTTTACTCAAAGGTACGCCCAAAGTATTAAGGAACAAGTTATTAATAGTGACATTAATAATGTTGCGAGGAATAATAAATTAACAGCCGAACAAGTTGAATCAATGGTTATAGCAGCAGCTAAAAGTGTTATGAAGGTTGATCTCGCTCAACTGTGCCGATTAGGAATAGATGAAATTAGCTTATTTAAAGGGCAAGGAAAATTCATTGTTGTGTTAGTAGATTTATCAACACATAAGCTTTTAGGTTTAGCCCCAGAAAGAAAACAGTCCGAGATAGAAAAAGTGATGCTGAGATGGGGAGATAAAGTATTATCTCAAGTTGAAGAAGTCAGGATGGATATGAGTTATAACTATAAGTCCTTGGTGAATAACTTATGTCCGAATGCCTCGATAACGGTAGATAGATTTCATGTTACAAAAATGATTCATGAAGAATTAAATCAAGCTAGAATTGACCAAAAGAAAGTAGCAGAATCACTAAATGTTAAATAAAAAGTTAAATTATTTAGCAGTTTAAAAGGTAGTAAATATATATTACTGAAAGCGGAGCAGAACTTATTCCCAAAACAAAAAGCAAAATTATTACAGGCAAAAACAGCTTCACCGCTAGTTGAAATTATGCACTCATTAAAAGAAGACTTTCATAACTTATTTGAAAATAGTTGTGGTTTGGGAGAAGGAACATTAGGGCTAATTGATTGGTTGAAAAAAGCAGAACCCTACTATAAAAAGAGCGTCTCCAGCATCAAAATGTGGTTGGCGGAGGTAGTAGGGTATTTTGAACAAAGAACAACTAATGCAATAGTTGAGGGTATTAATAACAAATTAAAACTTTTAAAACGTAGCGGATTTGGTTTTAGGAATTTTAACAAGTTTGAAACGCGAGCTTTACTTTTTTGGCAGTTTCCTAGAAATTTAGCATACTAAGTACGGAAGAACCCTTTTTACAAGCATTGGCTTAATAGATGAACTGCGAGAAGACTTTTTGAGTGGTTCGACAATATGACCGATTTTACCACCTGCTTCTGAGCGTTTAGCTATCTTCATATTAGCGCTAGCTAAATAAGGATATATAAACTGCCAAGCCAATTCTATAATTTCTGGCGCGTTTCTATAGTTTAAATCCAATATTTTCGAACTGCCTCCAGGAATCTTAAATCCAAGATCCTTCCAAGTCCATTTTCCCTTTCTTCGATGTTGCTGACCGTCGTAAACTGACTGAGTGTTGTCATAGACAAAAAAAATAGAGTTTGTATCGGGACTTACAGCACCTAACAGCGCCACAAACCATTCATCATAAAAATCTTGAGCTTCATCAATTAAAATGGCTTGATAACGCTCTTTGGCGTTCTTTTGAACTAAATCAATAATTTTCCCTCGCATTTCAGGATTTTCATCCCACTCATAAGTATACCCTATACGATAAGCCCAACTATGAAAAGTTCGACTCTCTACGTTTGAACTCAAGCCTTTTTCTGCTATTTTTGAATCAATCCATTGATTCATAAAGCGATTGTAACACAATACCAAAATATCCTTCTAACCTTCATGAATTAGTTTTTCAAGACGATTTAGCAATACTAATGACTTACCAGAACCTGCAACGCCTCGAACTAAAGAATGACCTTTAAGCGAGAAATTTTTGGCTTTATTCTGTTGTTCGTCTAAATCTTCGTAATTTAAACGCTGATTTAAAGATTGCTCGAAGTTAATTCACTGCTCCACAATCTTTCTCCTTATATTCCTTTTGTCTAGTGTTCTTTATTCAAATCAGCTTACTAAATCTGGATAAACTTTGCAGCGACAAAAAGTGATAAAAAGTGATAAAAAGTAGTAACATCTCCTCTACTGTGCTAAAATCTATCCACAGCAAGGTGCAAGGACGGACAAAATCCCACACATCCTGCGATCGCAACCTCAAATCTAATACTTTTAAAAGGATTTAACCCATGAATGTAGATGAAGCTCTCGCCATTGTCGAAACAGTATTAGATGATGACGAACAGTTAAACGGCGTGCAAGAGCTAATATTCAAACAGTGCTGGGAAGGCAGACAGTCTTATGAGGAAATTGCTAATCTTTCTAAATATGACGATGAATATATTAAAGCCGCTGGCTATAAACTTTGGAAACAACTCTCAGAAGCATTTGACGAAAAAGTAAAAAAAAACAATATTAAAGCAGTTATAAAACGATACTTATGACGACATCAAGTGACATTACATCGAACTCAAGTTATTGGAGTTAATCTCAGCGGTGCTAACTTAAGCGGAGCTAAACTATCATTCGCAAACTTAAGTGAATCAGATTCGTCAACTGATTTACACGGTGCAATTATATCAGATTATAATACAGTATCAGATGAAATTATCAAGGCTGAAGACGCACATAACCAGGGAATTTTGTCGAGCATAAAAGAACGCATTTATCACTGGAATGATTTGCGCTTTCACTGTGAAGAACAAGTAAAAATAGCCGAAGCGCTCGATCGCACAAACACCCTCTTTTTCCCCAACTCCAAAGCCCGCCTCACCACACCCGCAGGTAGACAAAACCAAGAACCAGATTTCCTCATATTCCACCAAGGCAAATGGGGTATTCTGGTAATATCGCATCCCGACACAGCAAAAGATGAAACGCGCGATCGCCTGTTTGCATCTCACGGTATCAGCATCATCCACTATTGCGATGCTAACAGATGCTGCGAAGATGCCGATCGCGTTGTCCAAGAGTTTTTAGACATATTGAGTCAGGGATAAATAGGACTATCGCACAAACACCGCTTTGGTTTTAATCCCCAGAAAGTTCAGCCGCCGCCGCCAGTCGCTCCACCCCAGCTCGAACAATCGCCGCTACCTGAGTCAAAGGCAAAAAGCTGATTTTATTGACAATATCTTGGATATCTAACGGGTCTGAGACTGGCTTGCCATCTAAAAATTTCAGAAATTCTTCCAGCGTATAACCCGCTCTCGCAGCGAGCTTAGCCAAGTTTTCAGTATCAGGAACCGTATCGCCCCTTTCCCAAAGCTGCACAGCAGTAGCGGAAACCCCCAAAAGCTTACCAAATGCCCGCTGGCTCATAGAGCCACGGGCAGTTTTGATGATTTCACTAAGTTTTTGTCTATTTTGGATGTTCACGACTTAAAAGCTACTCGACCGTACCTACAAGTAAACTGGTCAGTTTATAAATCATTATCATTTAACGCTTGCATCGTTTACTTGTCACGATTGACACACAAGTAAGTTTAGTCTAAAATTAAAAGTACAAATTTAGTACCGCTGTATCTGAGCGCTCCTAACGATTTAGGAGTCCGAAAAAATGACTAATAGACCCACACGCAGAACACGCAAGACAAGCCACACACGCCAAAGCCTTACAGCCTCCGGTTGGCTAAAACCCCAGTGCTGGCAAATCTCCAAAAAAGAAGCAGCCGAAGCCCTGAGAATGCCCGTCAACCGCATAGTCAAAGTCTACCCCAAACAACATCAAGTAATAGTTGTTTACCTGAACCCGAAAGGACAAAAATGCAGTTCCTTTTTTAGCTACAGACTATTTGCCATATGGGAACAAGAGGCGATCGCAGCAATTGCCAGTTGTCGAAACCAGCAAATCCTAGCAGCCCTAGAAGTCATTGTACAATACGACCTCGAACATTTCAAATATCCAGTGGCGATCGCCGATGCAATTTGGGAAGCCCTACTCTACCAGATCTCCCGCGTCACAAGGGAACTGAGGCTGAGCAAACAATGCGCCTAGCCCCCCATCACTCCATCAATTAGTAGAAGCAGCCAACTCAGCCAAACGTTCCTGCTGATCCTGAGAAATGCAAGTTTGAATAATCCCCTCAATATCCCCTTCCAAAACACTATTGAGCGAGAAATTCTCTCCCAAACGGTGGTCGGTAGCCCGATTGTCCTTATAGTTGTAGGTGCGAATCTTCTCCGATCGCGAACCAGTACCAACCTGAGCCAAACGCCGCGACTTCACCTCATCCTGCTGCTCCCGCAACTTCATCTCATAGAGCTTAGCCCGCAAAATCTGCATCGCCCGCTCCTTATTCTGCAACTGACTGCGCTCCTCAGTACAGAAAATCCGAATTCCCGTCGGCTTGTGAAACAAATCCGCAGCAGTTTCCACCTTGTTCACGTTTTGACCGCCAGCGCCGCCCGATCGAGCCGTGCTCATCTCAATATCCTTCGGATCGATGTGAATCTCCACATCATCCACCTCCGGCATCACAGCCACCGTCGCCGTCGAAGTATGCACCCGGCCGCCAGCCTCAGTCACAGGCACCCGCTGCACCCGGTGTACTCCAGCCTCAAACTTCAGCTTGCTGTAAACGCTGTCGCCTGTAATTTCCAGAATCACCTCTTTAAAGCCGCCCATTTCCGCCAGCGACTCGCTCACCAACTTCACCTGCCAGCCTTGAGTTTGAGCGTAACGGGTATACAGCCGCAGCAAATCTCCAGCCCAAATACTAGCCTCATCTCCGCCAGTACCCGCCCGAATTTCCAGCATAATATTCTTGTCATCGTTCGGGTCGCGGGGGAGCAGCAAAACCTTCAAACGACTTTCCAAATTCTCCAGCTTCGCTTCAAGTTCCTGAACTTCCAGCGCAGCCATTTCTTGCATATCTCGATCGCCCGCTGCTTCCTTGAGAACCTGTCGCGCGCCCACCAAATCTTCCTGAGTGGTTTTCCACAGAGCAAAAGTATCGACCACTTCCTCCAAGGACGATCGAGCTTTCGCTACCCGTTGAAACTCTTGATTGTCCCTAGCCACATCCGGGTCAGCCATGCGGCGAGTCAACTCATTAAAAGTTTGCTCTACCGACTTCAATTTATCCAGCAAATAAGATTCAGCCATTGTCAGTTGTCCTTTTTCAATCGATTTTAGATTTTAGATTTTAGATTTTAGATTTGAAGAACAGTTGGGATAGAATCTCGATCGAACTCAACTGCCAGCCGTAGCAAGTCTTCAATCTCAACTCTCCAATCCGATGGCGGATCGATTTTAGATTTTAGATTTTAGATTTTAGATTTTAGAACTCAAGAGCAGTTAGGATCGAATGTCGATCGAACTCTACTCTATCGAACTCAACTGCCAGCCGTAGCAAGTCTTCAATCTAAAATCTAAAATCCGAGGGCGGTAAGTTGTCGGTAGAAAGAACTACTCTCAACAAACTGCGGACAAATGACAATCCGGCTACTTCTTCTTTTTGCCTTTACCAGCAGCCTTAGAAGCATCTGCTTTCGGCTCTTCCATTTTCAGCGGCCCAGAGGAAGCATCTGCCTTCGGCATTTCTACCTCCGTCATGCCGTATTTCCGCATAAAGCGCTCCACACGACCTTCAGTATCAATAATCTTCTGAGTGCCAGTATAAAAAGGATGATTTCCCGACCAGACATCAACTTGAAGCTTTGGTCTAGTTGAACCCACAGTCATCACAAGTTCCCCGTTGCAATAAACCTGAGATTCGGGATACCACTCAGGGTGAATGCCATCTTTTGCCATTGTTTTTTACTCTCTAATTTTTGACTTTACAACCATTTTAGCTGCCGCAGGACTTGTACACCAACAACAGCACAAATTTTGCCTTATATCTGTTGGAATCAGGAATCGGAAATAAACCTCAAAAAAAGGCAGATAAAATCTGGATAGATAATTTTTGCCTTTTCCTTCTTGCTTCTTCCCTCGATTACCGCTTCGAGTATTGAGGAGCTTTGCGAGCTTTCCGCAAACCGTACTTTTTCCGTTCTTTTGCCCGCGGGTCGCGAGTCAAATAGCCCTCAGTCTTCAGAGGCTTGCGGTTGTCCGGGTCTAATTGACAAAGTGCTCTAGCGACACCCAAGCGAATCGAGTCAGCCTGACCTGTCAAGCCACCGCCTTCGACTTTTACCAAAATGTCGTACTCATTTTCCAGACCCAAAGTTTCCAGAGGGGCCTTAGCGAGAGCCAAATAAGTAGGGTTGAATTGCAGGTACAAATCCCCCTCTTTACCATTGACAGTTAGTATGCCAGTGCCGGGAACCAAGCGCACCCGCGCTACTGAACATTTGCGGCGACCAGTACCCCAGTACACAGCGCGGCCGGTATCTGTTGCTTGCATTAGTCATTTCCTCCCGGAATCGTGTGAACAATTAACTCTTCTGGTTTTTGAGCTTGGTGCGGGTGGTTTGGGCCAGCGTACACCTTCAGCTTAGTAAACAATTGTCTGCCTAGAGAAGTGTGAGGCAGCATTCCCCGAATAGCTTCTTCGACAATTCTTTCGGGCAAACGTGCTTGCAATTTGGCAAAAGTTTCTGTTTTCATGCCGCCCGGTCTTCCAGAATGGCGGCGGTAGATTTTCTGGGTGCGTTTTTTGCCAGTAACAGCAATTTTGTCAGCATTGATGACTATTACGAAGTCGCCGGTATCCATAGAAGGAGTGTAAGTCGGTTTGTGTTTCCCCCGGAGGTACATGGCAACTTCAGTTGCCAGACGGCCCAGCCGCTGGTCGGCGGCATCGACCACGTACCACTTGTGCTCTAGGGAGTCTTGAGTAGGGACGTAAGTTTTGTTCATTGTTTGTTGTTAGTTGTCTGTTAACTGTTGTTAGGTGTCAGTTGTCAGTTGTCAGTTGTCAGTTTTTAATTGTTAGTTGTCCTTAGTTTTTTATTAGTAGTTACCTAATGACTAATGACTAATGACTAATGACTAATGACTAATTTTGGCTGCGTGTCGTACCAGACCTCTGGGGGAAAGGGAAATTCTGAATAGCCAACCCGCAGCAGGCACAAACCTTGAGCGGGAGCGGCATATTTTACCATTTCTCGGCGTTCGTTGACCCAGATATCTGTGAAATTGTCGATCGACCTTTCCCCGCGACCCACCTGCACCAGCAACCCCACCAGCAGCCGCATCATCCCGTACAGAAACCCGCTCGCCTGAACCTCTATATAGACCAGAGGCCCAGAACGGTGACACTCTGCCGCTTGTACGTCCACCCAGGAATGGGGGCGGACAGAGCCCGCGCGGTGGAAAGCAGCCAGGTGATGCCGCCCGATGAGCGGTGTCAAAGCTGTCTGAATCTTTGATTCATCAACAGGGGCGTGATAGCAGTGCCAAGCAAAAGGACGCACAAACAAATTAGGGGTCGGATCTGTATAAAGGGTGTAGCGATAGCGTCGCCAACTGGCTGAGAACCGAGCGTGCCAGGTAGGTTCCACCTTTGCCGAAGCTCGAATTAAAATATCTTTTGCCAGTCGAGAGTTGAGAACGCTTGCCCAGCGGTGAGCCGGAATTGGGCCCTGGGCATCAAAATGGGCTACTTGAGCAGCGGCGTGAACTCCCGCATCGGTTCTCCCAGCAGCGTGCAGCGTTACCGGGCGTTCCAGAACAGTCGATATTGCTGTTTCAATTTCTTCTTGTACTGTACGCTGGTTCGGCTGTCGCTGCCAACCGTGAAAATTAGTGCCGAGGTATTGGATTACCAGAGCAACGCGCTGTATCGATTGGGGATTTTCGATTGGGGATTTTGGATTGTCACTCATAAATCACAAATCTCCAACCCAAAATGGAATTAAACCAGTTCAACGATCGCCATTTCGGAATTGTCTCCTTGACGGGGGACAGTTCGTACTACCCGGGTGTAGCCCCCGTTGCGCGAGCCGTACCGTTCTTGTGCCGCCTCAAACAAGGCGTGTACTAACTGTTTATCGTAGATATAGCCCATAGCTTGGCGGCGAGAGGCCAAGGAGCCATCTTTGGCGAGGGTAATCATCCTGTCCGCCTCTGAGCGCAGCGCTTTGGCGCGGGCGAGAGTGGTAGTGATTTTACCGTGGCGGATTAATTCGGTGGTCAGCGAGCGCAGTAGGGCGCGGCGCTGGTCAGCCGGTTTGCTGAGTTGGGGAACGCGACAGCGGTGACGCATGGCAGTTGGTAATTGGTAATTGGTAATTGGGCGCCGGGATAGTCCGCGAGTTTTGAGCGGTGAATTCTTTAACTTAAAAACTCACCTACTTAAAATTGAGAACTTTTTTACCCGTTACCCGTTGATTAACTTTTAGCTGATTTTTCCTGTGGCAAGGTAATGCCCAAGCGTTTTTGTAAAGCTTCAATCACTTCTTCTGCGGACTTCTGCCCGAAATTCTTGATCTCGAGCAAGTCTTCTTGGGTATAATCCAATAAGTCTGCAACTGAGTTGATCTGAGCCCGCTTGAGGCAGTTGTAAGCCCGGACGGACAACTGCAATTCTTCGATCGGAATTTGGCTGGTAGGATCTGCTTCACCGGGATACTCTGGTTTGAGAGAATCTTGGGTGATGTCTTTGAGAGGTGCAAATAAATCTACCAGGATGTGGGCAGATTGACTCAAAGCTTCTTGAGGCGTCACGCTGCCATCAGTCCAGATTTCCATAATCAGCCGGTCTTTCTCGACCGTGCCGCCTACCCTAGCATCTTCAACGCTGTAGTTGACTCTGCGAATCGGCATAAAGATGGCGTCAATTTGGAGAAAATCCAAAGCCGACCCATCATCGCGACTGCGGTCTACTGCTCGGTATCCGATGCCTTTTTCAATTCTGAATTCCATTTCCAGAACAGATCCGGGCGAGAGAGTTGCAATGTACTGGGAGCGATCGATCAATTCCACCTCTGAGGGCAAATCGAATCGATCGGCCGTAACGGTGACGGGCCCCTCAATCCGCAACCTGCCGATTTGCGGCTGCTGAGAATGAGTTTTGAGGACGACCTCTTTCATGTTCAGGAGAATTTCTAGAACATCCTCACGTACCCCTTCGATCGTGGCAAACTCGTGATTGACGCCCGCGATTCGGACTGAAGTTACTGCCGTTCCTTCCAAATTTGACAGCAGAACTCGCCGAAGCGCATTCCCAACAGTTGTTCCTTGACCGCGATCGAGCGGTTCCAGGACAAATTTTCCGTACTGACTGCGGTCTTTGTCAGTGTTAGACTCTATACATTCAATTTGAAACTGCGCCACGGAGTGACCTCCCTTTTCCACTTTGGATTTTTGATTTTGGATTTTAGATTGCAGAGCATACCCCTGAACGGATTTCGGATTTTGGATGGACGGGGCAACAGTTAGAACCATTAGTTTTTGACTTTAAGCAGTTAGCCATTATCCAAAATCTAAAATCTAAAATCTCAAATCGTTTTAGACTCTACGCCGCTTGGGAGGGCGACAGCCGTTGTGAGGAATTGGGGTAACATCTCTAATCAGGGTGATTTCCAGTCCCGCCCCTTGCAGCGCCCGGATTGCAGTTTCTCTACCTGCTCCAGGCCCGCTCACCATTACTTCTATTTGGCGCATTCCTTGGTCGTTGGCTCTGCGGGCAGCACTTTCTGCTGCTGTTTGAGCTGCAAAGGGAGTCCCCTTCTTAGCTCCTTTAAAACCGCTGGAACCTGCTGATGCCCAAGATATTACTTCGCCGTTGAGGTCGGTAATAGTGACAATCGTGTTGTTAAAGGTAGACTGGATGTAGCCTACCCCATTGGGTACATTCCGTTTCTGCTTTTTTGCACCAGATTTCTTGCCTGTTTGTTGTCGCGCCATATTAGTCTCTTTAACGTTTCTCTCAACTAATGTTCCGAAGCGCTAGGAGCCAGCAGCCCCCAGCGTATTTTTCCAAAAAAGATGTTACTTCTTGGAAGGTGCCTTTTTCTTGCCCGCAACTGTTCGGCGGACGCCGCGACGGGTTCTGGCGTTGGTACGGGTTCGTTGTCCCCGCACCGGCAGACCCAAACGGTGACGCCGACCGCGATAAGTTCCGATGTCCATCAGGCGCTTGATGTTCATTGACTCCCAGCGCCGGAGGTCTCCTTCGATTTGGTATGTTGTTTCTACATGAGCCCGCAGAGCTGTCACGTCGGCCTCTGTTAAATCCTTGACGCGAGTGTCAGGATTTACGCCTGTTGCAGCGATAATTTTTTGGGCCCGCGACAAGCCTATTCCGTAAATGTATGTCAGACCTATTTCGACGCGCTTATCGCGTGGAAGGTCTACCCCGGCAATCCGTGCCACACTTTTTGTCTCCCTAGTTTTCCTGTTTGGTTACAATGTTCAATTAGGATGCACCTGCGTGCAGTACCCAATCTTCGTTTTTTCTAACCTTGGCGCTGTTTGTGTTTTGGGTTAGTGCATATCACCATCACTCGACCGCGACGGCGGATGACGCGACATTTTTCACAAATTTTTTTGACAGATGCTCGAACTTTCATCTTTCTTCCTGCCTGGAGAACCCCGCTCTACCGGAGAGCAGGCACGCTGGGACTGCCCGTAGAGCGGTGGGAGGAGAGGCTGGGCAAGGTGTAGGCCTCTCCTCGATTAAATTGTATAAAGTGCGGGTTGTTTCATGAAGGAGCCCGCTTGCACCCACTCCCATTACTGGGGTAAAGTTCGCCTGCGCCAGAGTGTTGGCGAGCAATACTTTTACGGCGTAGCAATGACTTAACCCGTTACACCGGTGGGTTGTTGACGCCCTTCTCGGCAACACTACAAACGTAGCATTATAGCATAAATTTGGCGCTTTTTACCAAATTCTCTCTAATTAAACTTAGAATTAGTTTTTAGAAAGTTTTATCTAAGCCTATTTTTTCCGAAGGCGATAAGTAATCCGACCTTTGGTCAAGTCGTAGGGAGTCAATTCGACTTTGACGCGATCGCCAGGCAGAATTTTGATGTAGTTGCGGCGGATCTTGCCGGAAATGTGAGCCAGCACGTTAAACCCATTATCTAGGTCAACGCGAAACATCGCATTGGGCAGGGATTCCGTCACCGTCCCTTCCATTTCAATTAAATCTTGCTTAGACAATTTGGTATTTACCTCAACTCTACATTTGATTAACTAGGAGTATCCCGGCGTTTACCTCAAAACCTATTGACTGGTAAGGGTCAAACGGGAACGGGGGGGCAAAAATTCGGGCGACTCGATCGATTTCTTGACTCAAAAAACCGCTTGCTTTAGCTTTACTTGAGTAAAGTTGTGGCAATTAGTATCGAGTTCAATCCCGGAACTAGCAACCCTCACAAAACCTGATAGCACAAAAAGCTCCTAGTTAACATATCTTAGCAAAAGCTTGTGAGTAACAAGCTGTATTGAGACGGTTCAAGAGTCGCCCGAGAGAGCTTGTTGCAGTTGTGCTGTGACTGATTCCATCGCTCGATCGCCATCAACCGCAACTAACTGTTCGCGGTTTCTGTAAAACTCAATCAAAGGTTCAGTTTGCTCGCGATAAACTTGCAACCGGCGGCGGATCGTTTCCTCGTTGTCATCTTGGCGACCCCGCGACAACAGGCGAGCTACCAAAATATTGTCAGGAACGTCCAAATTGACAGCTCTGAGATCGCAGTCCTTTCCAGACGAACTTCCCCCACCCCCAACCCCAACCTCGCATAGCAGTTTGTCAAAAAAAGCTGCCTGCGCGACTGTGCGGGGAAAGCCGTCAAGGATCCAGCCAGCACGAGCATCAGACTGATTCATACGTTCTTGCACGATATCCATCAATAACTCGTCAGGAACTAACTCTCCCCGATCCATGTAGGATTGTGCCTTTTGACCCAACTCCGTTTTGGCAACTACGCAGGCGCGTAGGATGTCACCGGTAGAAATGTGGGGTATTTTCCAGAGAGCTGATAAAAGCTGAGCCTGAGTTCCCTTTCCTGCCCCTGGAGGCCCCATAAAAATCAAGTGCATTGCGATTACTTCACCATTCCTTCATATCGTTGGGAGATGACGTAAGTTTGAATTTGCTTAGCAGTTTCGATCGCTACACCTACTAAAATCAGTAGGGAAGTTGCGCCAAAACCTCTAAAAGTTTGCACTCCGATCGCGCTTTCTACAGCAGTTGGTACAATGGCCACCAGACCGAGAAATATCGCTCCCAAGAAAGTCAAACGGTTCAAAACCTTCTCCACATAATCGCTGGTTTTCTGACCCGGACGAATTCCAGGAATGCTGGCGCCCATTTTCTTCAAGTTCTGAGACATATCTACGGGGTTGACAATCAACGAAGCGTAGAAATAGCTGAAAAACAGAATTAAAGTTAGATAAAACAGCGCGTAAGCCCAAGGCGCCGGCCCGTTCGGACTCAAAACATTAGCAACTTGAACCAAAAACGGGTTATTGAGAGACTGAGCGAGGAAAGAAGGCACAATCAAAACCGAAGATGCAAAAATAATCGGCATCACTCCGCCTTGATTCAAGCGCAGGGGCAGATAGCTCCGGCTCTCCCGATAAACTTTGCGGCCGACTTGGCGCCGGGCCGAAATAATCGGAATGCGACGAGTACCTTCCTGAACAAAAACAATCCCAACAATCGTCACCAAAAAGACCAGCAGCAGAACGACTACACGGCCGACAACTTGCGTGTCCCCACTTTGAGCCAATTCAAAAGTTTGTCCCAAAGAACGCGGCAAAACCGACACAATGTTGATAAAAATCAGCAGCGACGCTCCGTTCCCGATACCTCGCTCCGTCACCACTTCCGATATCCACATCACAAACATTGAGCCGGCCGTCAGGGCCAAAGCAGTTTGTGCTATGAATAAAGGCGCCGGAGCTTGAGCAAAAGGGCTGACCCAAATCGCAATGCCAACGCTTTGCAAAATTGCCCAGCCCAAAGAAACGTAGCGAGTAATTTGAGAAATCTTGCGCCGCCCTGCTTCCCCTTCATTTTTCTGCAAGTCTTCTAAACTTGGCAGAGCCGCAGTTAGAAGTTGCACGATAATTGAAGCATTAATGTAGGGCAAAATCCCCAGCGCGAAAATCCCCAAAGCTGACAAGCCGCCTCCTGAGAACAAATCCAAAAAGCCAATTAAAGGGCTATTTTGGACGTTTTGGGCAAAGGCGACTCGATCGATGCCGGGGACTGGCAAGTGGACACCCAGGCGTACTAAAATCAGTAAGCCAATGGTTACGAGGATGCGGCCTCGCAAACCAGCAGCTTGAGCCATCTGCATGAACGTCTCTTGTGCAGTTGGCGCTTTCTCTCTACTAACGTCCATAGTTACGATTTTGGATTTTAGATTTGGGATTTTCGACTAAATCATTTTCTGATAGCAAGCTTGAGGATTTGAGATTTGGACAGACTCTCAAACCTCAAATCTTTACGCAACTAATTCGCAACTTCCGCCGGCGGCTTCAATTTTGGTGCGAGCACCTGCAGTAAAAGCCGAGGCCCGCACTTGCAAAGGCACATTCAGTTCGCCATCTCCTAAGATTTTCAGCGGCCCGTCGTCTGTGGTGACAATTTTTGCTTGGATCAAAGAGGTGAGAGTAACTTCTGTGTTTGCTGGCAGCGATGCTAATTTACTTACATTAATGGTAGTGTACTCTTTGCGGTTCACTAAAGGGAAGCTTTTCAGCTTAGGCAGACGGCGGTAAAGGGGATTTTGACCACCTTCAAAACCGGGTCTAGTGCCGCTACCGGCTCTAGATTTTTGACCGCGCATCCCTTTGCCGGAGCTCGCGCCTTGACCGGCAGAAATACCTCTGCCCAAGCGTCGGGGGCGCTTTTGGGAGCCTGCTTTGGGTCGGGCGTCTTGCAATCTCATAGTTTTAGTAATTGGTAATTGGTAATTGGTATTTAGAGAGCGGGGGCGCAGTAGTTTTGAGTGCGTGAGTTTTGAGTTGCGGATTTTTTTATTCTCAACGCAAGCACTTAACACTCAAAACTTACAGTTTCCCATTCTCTATGCCCTAACCGTAGAGGTTTTCTACTGGAATTCCGCGTTCTTGAGCAACTTCGGACAATGTGCGGAGGGTGGAGAGGGCGTTGACTGCTGCTCGGGCGTTGTTTAAAGGATTTCCAGAACCTAGCTGTTTTGCTAAGATGTTGCGGACTCCTGCTAGTTCGAGAACAGTTCGCACTGCTCCCCCTGCAATTACCCCGGTTCCCGGAGCGGCCGGACGCATCATGACTTTTGCTCCGCCACCGTCACCGTTGATGGGGTGAGGGATGGAGTTAGCTTTGGTGAGGGGGACTTCAATTAGGTGCTTTTTGCCGTCAGCGACGCCTTTTTTAACGGCACCGATTACGTCGCTAGCTTTGCCGACTCCCACTCCAACTTGACCGCGTTCGTTGCCGATAATGACTATGGCGCGGAAGCTGAGTTTTTTACCGCCTTTGACTACTTTAGTAACGCGGCGGATCTGGACGACCCGTTCTTGCCATTCGGATTCTTTTTCGCGCGTTTTGTTGCCGCTGCTTTTTTTCTTGTTGCGCTGTTCTTTTTGTTCTGCCATAGTTTTGTCTTGTGGGAATTGAGGATTAGTAACTGGTAGTCGGGAATGAGGAATTAACGATGAGGAATTAAGAATTTTATTGATTCCTTCTTCCTTCTTCCGACTTCCATCGGACTTCTTCCTTCTTCCTAAAAGTCTAACCCGGCTTCGCGAGCTGCCTCTGCGAGGGCTTTGACGCGACCGTGATAGAGGTTGCCTCCGCGATCGAATACTACTTTGACTATGCCAGCGCTGGAACAGCGTTTGGCAATCAACTGACCGACTTGCACGCTCGCGGAGCAGTTGGCACCAGAACTGAGATTTGACTTCAATTCGGGATCGAGGGTTGACGCAGCAGCCAAAGTGTGCTGTGCGGTGTCGTCGATTACTTGGGCGTAGATGTGCTGATCCGATCGAAATACCGCTAGTCTGGGACGTTCGGAGGTGCCGAACACCTTGCGCCGCACCCGGCGGTGTCTGCGCTGGACTGATTCTTTGCGAGTAAGCTTCATTGTTACTTCTTACCTGTTTTGCCTGTTTTACCAGCTTTGCGCCGGACGACTTCGCCGCTGTAGCGAATGCCTTTGCCCTTATAGACTTCGGGCGGACGCACCGCGCGGATGCGGGCTGCTGTATTGCCTACGAGTTCTTTGTCAATGCCGGAGACAATGACGTTGGTGTTGCCTTCAACTGCCATTGTGATGCCTTCTGGAGGGGGCATTTCAACGGGTTTGCTGTAACCGACGTTTAAAATCAGGTTCCGTCCTTGAACCTGTGCCCGATAACCTGTGCCGATAATTTCCAGGCGCCGCTGAAAACCTTGGGATACACCTTCGACCATGTTGGCGACTAGGGTGCGGCACAAGCCGTGCAGTTGTCTGGCGACGCGAGATTCGTCTCGGCGGGTAACGAGTAAAGTCTCGCCTTCGAGTCCCATGAGGATTTCGGCTGGGATAACTCGGGAAAGTTCACCTTTAGGGCCTTTGACGGCTACTTTTTGACCGTCTAGGGTGATGGTGACTTTATTGGGAATGCTAATCGGACGCTTGCCAATTCGCGACATAGTTTTTTGTCCTTTGTTTTTAGTTATTAGTCCTTGATTATTAGTCTTTAGTTATTAGTCCTTAGCGATCGATTTTTGAGTTTGTTGCCCGCGAGCGGTGACTAATGACTAATGACTAATGACTACCAAACATAACAAAGCACTTCACCGCCCAAACCTTGGCGTCGAGCTTCTCTATCCGTCATAATGCCACTGGAGGTGGAAATAATGGCTATGCCAATTCCGCCTAACACTCTGGGCAATTCTTTACGGTTCGAGTAAACGCGCAGTCCTGGTTTGCTAACTCGCTTAAGTGCCGTGATAATGGGCTTGCGAGTTTTACCTTTGTACTTTAGAGAAAGCACTAAATGTCGGTTGATCCCTTCTGCTTCTGCTTCTTCAAATTCGCCGATAAAGCCTTCACTTTTGAGGACTTGGGCGATGCTGCGGGTCATTTTTGTAGCTGGAATTTGCGTTGTTTGGTGGCGCGCCATGCAAGAATTGCGAATGCGCGTCAACATATCTGCTATGGTATCGTTAGCTGCCATCTTTTGCTTCTTACTCTAGTGCTTAGTTGTCCCGGAACGGCATTCCCATTTCTTTAAGCAAGGCGCGTCCTTCTTCGTCGGTGTTTGCTGTGGTGATTATTGAAATGTCCATGCCTCGAATTTGATCGATGCGGTCATATTCTATTTCTGGAAAAATGAGCTGTTCTCTCAGACCCAAGCTGTAGTTGCCGCGCCCGTCAAAGCTTTTGGGGCTGATGCCGCGGAAGTCGCGGATTCGGGGGAGTGCGAGGTTGATCAGCCGATCGAGAAAATCGTACATCCGATCGCCGCGCAGCGTCACCATAACGCCGACGGGTACTCCTTTGCGGATTTTGAAGCCTGCAATCGCTTTTTTCGCCCGCGTCACCACCGGTTTTTGCCCGGTGATGATGCCAATTTCGCTGATCGACGAATCCAGTGCCTTAGCGTTTTGAGATGCTTCTCCCAAACCGCGGTTCACGGTGACTTTGACGAGTTTGGGAACCTGATGGATATTAGTATATTTAAACTGATCCATCAGTGTGGGAACGATTTTTCCTTGATAAAGAACCTTGAGTTTGTCCGGCATAGTTTTTGTGTTTCGTTAACTGTCCCTGGGCTTGGTCAGGGAATTTGTCGATTGTCAGTTGTTAGTTGTCAGTTGTCAGTTGTTAGTTGTCAGCTAATCACTAATGACTTATGACTAATTATCGAGGATTTCTCCGGTTTTTTTGAGCTGTCGCAGTTTCCGACCATCTTCGCTAAATGTATAGCAAACGCGGCTCGCTATTTTCTCTTTTTCGGAATAGTGCATGACATTTGAGCTGTGAATGGGAGCCTCAAACGTGACTATTTTGCCTGATTCTCCCTCTTGCTGGGGCTTGACGTGCTTGGTTCTGATATTTACACCTTTAACAATTACTTTGCTGACTTTAGGATATGTCTTTAAGATTTCTCCGACTTTTCCTTTCTCTTTGCCAGTAATTATTTGCACGGTGTCGCCTGCTTTGACGTGCATTCTGTAGCGCTGCAGTTCGCTAGTTGGTTTACCCTTTTTTCCGTACATTTTAAAGTACCTCCGGGGCTAAGGAAACGATTTTAGTAAAATTTTTGTCGCGCAGTTCGCGGGCTACGGGACCGAAAACCCGAGTGCCTCTGGGGTTGCCGTCTACGTTGATAATAACGGCGGCGTTATCGTCAAAACGAATGCTCATGCCGCTGTCGCGGCGCAGGCCTTTGCGGGTTCTGACAATGACAGCCCGGACGACATCTGATTTTTTGACGGCCATATTGGGGATGGCGTCTTTGACGACGGCAATGATGACATCGCCGACTCCGCCGTAGCGGCGGTTGCCGCCTCCCAATACGCGGATGCACATCAGTTTGCGGGCTCCGCTATTGTCAGCGACATTGAGGTATGTCTGGGGTTGAATCATGGTGATTGGGGAAAAGGTAATTTGATGCTTGCTAACTGCTAACTGCTAATTGCTAATTGATGGTTAATCACAGGGTCGATCGATTGATTTGACGATCGCACGCTTCAAAGCAATTAAGAATTAACTGTTAGCCATTTTTTGCACCGAAAATCTCAGCAACCGTCCAGCGTTTGGTTTTGCTCAAAGGGCGAGTTTCAGTGATGCGGACGCGATCGCCCGATTTGCACTGGTTTTCTTCGTCGTGAGCTTTGTACCGCTTGGTGCGGACTACGATTTTGCCGTATTTGGTGTGGGAGGAGCGGTTTTCGATTGCTACCACGACGGTTTTATCCATCTTGTCGCTGACTACTACGCCAACTCGTTCTTTAATTGCCATACCTACCTATTGTTGTTCTGCAATTGAGTTTTTTTAGCTACTGTGCGAGCCGAGGCTAGGCTGCTGCTTACTCTTGGCTGACTTCTGCGCTGGGAGCCGAATCTGCGGCATCTTTAGCTGCGACTAATTTTTCTGCCGCTTCTGCATCAGCAGCGATTTGGCGCTCGCGTTCAACTGTCATCAATTGAGCGACGCGGTGCTTGGCGTGCTTGAACAGGTGAGGCTTTTCCATGCGGCCGGTAGCTTGCTGGAGCCGCAATTCCATTAGTTGGCGCTTGGCGGCTAAAATTTGCTCTGCTAGTGCGGCATCGCTTAAATCTCTAGCTTCTTTAATCTTGGGCAAAGACATAATTGTGTGCTTTCTCGTTAGCGATCGGTCTTTTGAAGACAGAATTGTCTAGATGCTGAATGTCGAAGGAAAGAAAAGTTATGAATGACCGATTTTAAATTGCTGTAGCCGTTTAAAATTTTGACCAATGCCGACCTACTTCTACCTTCGATTATCGCTATGACTGGCCTTCTTCGCGAGTGATGAACTTGGTTTTAATTGGTAATTTGAAAGATGCCAAACGCATTGCTTCGCGCGCAGTTTCTTCATTTACGCCACCAATTTCAAACATTACCCGGCCTGGTTTGACTACGGCAACCCAAAACTCAGGATTACCTTTACCAGAACCCATCCGGGTTTCTGCTGCGCGCTGGGTGACTGGTTTGTCGGGAAAAATGCGAATCCAGATTTTGCCGCCCCGGCGGATATAGCGGGTCATGGCGCGCCGTCCGGCTTCTATTTGGCGGGAAGTTATCCAGGCGGGTTCGATGGCTTGGAGCGCGAATTCGCCAAAGCTAACTGTGTTGCCACGGGTGGAAACACCGCTCATTCGCCCGCGCTGTTGTTTGCGGAATTTGGTTCTTTTAGGGCTTAACATGGCTTTGGGAGTTGGGTAATTGGTAATTGGTAATTGGTAATTGGTGATTGCTAATTGCTAATTGGTTTAGAACAACTGACAGTTAACAAGTGACAACTAACAGTTAACAATTAGTTAGCCTTCGTTCGATCGATCTTCAAAATTCTGGCGGCGGCGCTTTTGTTTGGTGCGGGGCACTGCTGCATTTGGTGCAGCCTCTTGTTCCTGTCCGGGAATAATTTCGCCTTTGAAAACCCAAACTTTAATGCCCAGAATACCGTAGATGGTTTGAGCTGTGCAGTAGGAGTAGTCGATGTCTGCCCGCAGCGTGTGCAAGGGGACTCTTCCTTCGCGCGTCCATTCGGTACGTGCGATTTCTGCGCCGTTGAGGCGTCCGCTGACTTGAATTTTGATGCCTTGGATGCCTACTTTTTGGGCGCGGGTAATTGCTTGGCGGACTACTCGGCGGAAGGATACGCGCCGTTCTAGTTGCTGAGCGATGTATTCTGCGATCAGTGTGGCATCGGCATCTACTCGCTGGACTTCGACGACGTTTATGCGGATTTGGCGGTTGCTACCGAGTTGCTGCTGCAAACCGACGCGCAAAGTTTCGATGCCTGCTCCGCCGCGACCGACGACAACGCCGGGTCTGGCGGTGAATACTTCGAGGTCGATTTGATCGGCTTTCCGCTCAATTCTGACTGAGGAAATTCCAGCATTGCTGAGGGTTTTGCGGACGTACTTGCGAATTTTGTAGTCTTCTTGCAAGAGTTCTGGATAGTTTCTGGCGTCAGCAAACCAGCGAGAGCGGTGCTCTTGGGTAATGCCGAGGCGGAAACCAATTGGATGTATTTTTTGGCCCATAAAAGTTGATGAGTTAGTTGGTAATTGGTAATTGGTAACTGGTAATTGGTAATTGGTGATTACCTGTTTTTTCAACTTAAAGCTGTTTATTACCTATTACGTTTTCCCTGATTAGTTTTCTACGAGCGGAGCCACTACTACGGTAATGTGACAAGTTGGCTTGCGGATTTGGTAGGCGCGACCTTGAGCGCGGGGTCTGAATCGTTTGAGGACTGGGCCTTGGTCTGCGTAAGCTTGAGAAACTACGAGCTTGGCTTTATCCAATCCTGCGTTGTGTTCGGCGTTTGCTACTGCCGATCGCAAAACTTTGACGATTGGTTCGCAGGCGCGGTAGGGCATAAATTCGAGTAAAATCAGCGCTTCTTGGTAGCTTTTGCCGCGAATTTGGTCGAGGACTCGGCGCACTTTGAAGGGGGATGTCCGGATGTAACGGGCGATCGCCTTAATTTCGGATGTGGTATCTATAGCCATTTCGATTTGGGTAATTGGTAATTGGTAATTTGGGAAAAGGTAATTGGTAATTGGTAATTTTTTTTCCTACTACCTATTACCTGTCACCTAATTAGGCTATCTTTTTGCCTTTTTATCACCACTTTTTGCGTGACCTCTAAAGGTACGAGTGGGGGAAAATTCTCCTAGTTTGTGGCCTACCATTTGGTCTGTGAGGTAGACTGGTACGTGCTGTCTGCCGTTGTGAACGGCGATCGTGTGACCTACCATTTGGGGCAGGATTGTGGAAGAGCGCGACCAAGTTTTAATTACTTGTTTTTGGCCTGCGGCGTTGAGTTTTTCGATTTTTGTCATCAGATGATCTGCGACAAACGGGCCTTTTTTTAGCGATCGAGACATGATTTTTTTAGTAATTCAGGAGTCATTAATCAGGGTTCAGCAGTCATGGGTCATCAGTCCTCAGTCATTAGTTAGCAGTTAACAACTAAGGACTGAAGACTGCTGAGTGATGACTAACTTTGTCTGCCGCCCTTGCCGCGTTTGGAAGATTTGCGGCGGCGTCGGACGATTAAAGCGTCGCTGCGTTTGTTTTTGCGTCGGGTTTTGGCACCCAATGCTGGTTTGCCCCAAGGAGTGACAGGTCCCGGACGTCCGATGGGAGCCCTGCCTTCGCCACCGCCGTGCGGGTGGTCTACCGGGTTCATGACGCTACCGCGAACGGTGGGTCTGCGACCTTTCCAGCGGGTGCGACCTGCTTTGCCGAGGCTGATGTTTCTGGCGTCTGTGTTGCCGACTTGACCGATGGTGGCGTAGCAGTCGGCGCGGACTTTGCGCTGTTCACCGGATGGCAGTTTGAGGGTGACGTAGGTACCTTCTTTTGCCATTAGCTGAGCGCTGGAGCCGGCGGAACGAACGATTTGTCCGCCTTTTCCGGGTACTAGCTCGACGTTGTGGATGCTGGTACCGAGGGGAATGTTCTTCAGGGGAAGGGCGTTACCGATTTCGATCGGCGCGTCTGGGCCTGAGACAATTACTGTACCGACGTTTAAGTTGAGCGGGTGCAGGATGTACCGTTTTTCGCCGTCTTTGTAGAACAGGAGGGCGATGCGGGCGTTGCGATTGGGGTCGTATTCGATTGCCTTGACGGTAGCTGGAATGCTGTGTTTGTCGCGGCGGAAGTCGATGTCTCTATACAGCCGTTTGTGACCGCCTCCCCGGTGGCGGCAGGTAATGACGCCTCGGTTGTTGCGGCCTTGTTTGGTGTGCTTGTTGCTGGTTAGAGACTTTTCAGGCTCTGATCTGGTAATTTCAGCGAAGTCCGAGACGGTCTGTTCCCGGGTGCTGGAGGTATAAGGTCGGTAAGAACGGATGCCCATAATCGATCTATTTTAGATTTTGGATTTTGGATTTTGGATTTTGGATTTGACGTTTATCGATTTTAGATTTTAGGTTGAAGATTGGCGATCTTTGGTTAACTTACGAGTTTTATGGTTCGAGAATTTCCACCAGTTAACCGCAATTTAAAATCTAAAATCTCAAATCTAAAATCCAAAATCGTCTAGACTTCTGGGAATAGGAGTTTGCGGATCGAGTCTCCGTCCGTCAGAGTTACGGTTGCTCGCTTGTAACAAGGTTTAAAGCCGACGAATTTGCCAACTCGACGCTTTTTGCGCGGCGGGTTTTGGGTGTTAACTGCGGTGACTTTAACCTTAAACAGTTCTTCGATTGCAGCTTTGATTTGAGGCTTGGTCGCTTTGGGGGCTACGTCGAATGTGAATTGATTTAATTCCATCATTCGGGTAGCTTTCTCGGTGAGAATCGGACGCTGGATCAAATCTGCGTAGTCGCGGGGGTCGATTTTACTCACCGTAAATCTCCTGAATTTTAGCTATGGCTGTAGATGTGACGATAATTTTGTCAGCCGCGAGAACGTCGTAAACATTCAGGGAAGTTGCCAAGATGACGTTTACTAATTCGATGTTGCGTCCTGATAAGTAGACGTTTAGTTGCGGTTCTGGCAAGATTAACAGAACTTTTGTATCGGGTTCGATGCCCCAGCGAGCGATCGCACTCAGCAATTCTTTGCTTTTCGGTCTCGGAAATTGCTCTGCAAATTCTTCAACCACAATGATGTCTTCGGTGCGACTTTGGAATGCTGTGCGCAAAGCGAGACGGCGTTCCTTTTTGTTCATTTTGACTTCAAAGTCTCTCGGTTTTGGCCCGAAGATGACACCGCCGCCCCGCCACAGCGGAGAACGGATAGAACCTGCTCTGGCTCGGCCGGTGCCTTTTTGACGCCAGGGTTTGCGGCCGCCGCCTCTGACTTCCGATCGAGTTTTGGTGCAAGCATTTCCTTGACGGGCGTTATTCAGTTGCCGCGTCAATGCTCTGTGAACGATGTGAGACGCATTTTCTTCTTTGGCTACGCGCAGTTCTAAAGTTGTTTCCCCAACTTCTTCGCCTTGCCAATTTCGCACTACACAGTTAACCATATCTTTTGTCCTTTGTCTGTTGTTAGTTGTCTGTTGTTAGTTGTCTGCTGTCTGTTGTCTGTTGTCTGTTCTCAGGTCTTAGTTTTCAGCTCTTAGTTTTCAGCTTTTAGTTCTTAGTTATTGCTTGCTACTAACGGCCAACCACTATCTACTGACTGCTGACTACTGACTACTTACTACTGACTAACGTCCTACTTTTTTCTCAGGCACAACATTGACTAAGGCACCAGCTTTGCCGGGAACTGCTCCCTTAATTAGCAGCAAATTCTGCTCTGCATCCACCCGGACAATTGTTAGTTTGCGGACGGTGACTTGAACGTTGCCCATACGTCCTGCCATTCTTTTCCCAGGATAAACGCGACCGGGAGTAGTTCCAGGTCCGATCGATCCAGGCTCGCGGTGGTTCTTGGAACCGTGAGACATGGGGCCTCGTTTAAAGTTGTGGCGCTTTTGAAAACCTGCAAAACCTTTACCGATGCTTGTACCGATGACATCTACTATTTGTCCCGGTGTAAAGGTATCTGCTTTTAGTTGTTGACCTAATTCAAATGAACTGGTATCTTGCAAGCGGTATTCCTGCAAGTGGCGCAATGGATTTGCCCCAGACTTGCCAAGGTGTCCCAATTCTGGCTTGTTGAGAGCCTTTGGCTTGACTTCGTTGTATCCAACTTGAACGGCACTGTAGCCGTCAGTTTGTTTCGTTTTAATTTGCGTTACTGTACAAGGCCCTGCTTGTATGACGGTGACAGGGATTGCTCTCCCTTGGTCGTCAAACACTTGAGTCATGCCTAGTTTAGTGCCAAGAATGCCTACAGACACGGATTTTTTTCCTTTTATGTACGCAAGAGGTTTCGGATTGCGAAGTTTACGTCAATCCGCTTGCTCTTGTGCAGAAACATTTATTTCAGTGTTCCTGCAATTAACTGTTATCAACCAACAGCCTTCCTCGGTGTTTAAAATTGGAGTTTTAAATTTGGGAGCGAGCTTGTGGAAGTCTTGCAAGAGTTTAGATATGCGGCTTTTTACCTGCTAAATCTCCGAGTTTATTTTTCGGTCTTGCTTGTTTGCGCCAGGACTTGAGCATAAATATACTCAGTATCCTTTACGGCGACGACAATTCACAATAGTACATGAAGTGTTTGCCGTTTGTCAAGGCCGCGATGAGAATTTTTCGCCTCAACTTTAGGATTTATAATATTTCAAGCTCGCAAGCAGCGATCGACCAAATTTTGATACAGCAGGACACAGAAATTTATGGGACTGATTACGACGGGCTCGGATCTGATTCGGGATTTGGAAAAGTCGGGGTCGCTGGCCCTGTATGTTCCTTTAGAGGGAGGATTTGAGGGGCGCTACCTGCGCAGGCTGAGGGCTGCGGGCTACGGTGCGCACACGATTACGGCGCGGGGTTTGGGAGATTTGGCGATGTATTTGACGGGGGTTCACGGGGTGCGGCCGCCGCATTTGGGCAAGAAAACTACTGGCAACGAAGCGGCTGTGGGTTATACATACTACCTGCCGCCGATTTTGCAAACTCAATTAGACAATTTGCCGCCGAAAGCAAAAGGACTGGTGCTGTGGATTATTGAAGGGCAAATTTTGTCGAGTCAGGAGATTGAGTATTTGACTGTTTTGCCGACGTTAGAACCGCGAGTTAAAATAGCAGTGGAGATGGGTGGCGATCGAGCTTTTAGCTGGAAGCCACTTAAAGATGCTTTAGTTGCAGCTTAAATTCGGCTATTTTCGATCGCAAATCACCTAAAAAATGCAGCGAGCAACTAAAGCTCAACAGCTTCTGCTCGCTGGTTTTAATTTTTTTGGGAAAAAACTTAATTAACAGGAAAAATCTTATGCTTCAGAACCGCGATTATACACTCATCATTGACAAAAGCGGCAGTATGTACACGAAAGACCAGACGGGCGGTAAAAGTCGGTGGGCGCTCATGCAAGAATCGACGATCGCATTAGCGAATAAATGCGAAGAACTCGACCCGGACGGCCTAACAGTTTATTTGTTTTCCGGTCGCTTCAAGCGCTATGACAACGTAACATCAGCTAAAGTCGTGCAAATTTTCCAAGAAAACGAACCTTCGGGAACTACGAATTTAGCTGCTGTGCTGCAAGACGCCCTGAACAGTTATTTTCAGCGCAAAGCATCCGGTAAGACCAAGCAAAATGGGGAAACAATATTAGTGGTGACGGACGGAGAACCGGACGATCGCAAAGAAGTGATGAAAACGATTATAGAAGCTTCGCGGAAGCTCGATCGAGATGAAGAGTTGGCGATTTCTTTCATTCAAGTAGGGAATGCGCCGGAAGCGACTAAGTTTCTCAAGATATTGGATGACGAACTGCAAAGCGCTGGGGCTAAATTCGATATCGTTGATACTGTCACGATGGATGATATTGAAGGAATGACCCTGACGGAGGTATTGCTGAATGCAATAACTGATTGAGGAGGCGGGCGAAGTTTCGGTGAGTATATTGGGGCCAGTTTTCCCAGCAGCATTTTTTAGGGGGTTTAAGTTATGGAATCGATCGATCGCCTGTTAGGTGAACTTAAGGCAGAGTATCAAGCATCTCAAAAAATTGCTGAGTTGAAAAGTCAGGCGTCGGTGCAAGCACAAGCGCCGTCAAATCCAACATTTAAAACATCAGATATAAATTTGTATGCTAGTCCTTTGGATCGGGATTTAGCTCAAATTAAGGCTGAGTACGAAGCGCCAAATAAAGCTCAGGAAGCAGCTTCACAGGAACGGGTTAAGGCTGATCGCGAAGCACAAAATAAAGCTCAGGAAGTGGCTTCACTTGAACCGCGGCCAGCAGAAAAAGTCGCGGGGCCGCAGTTGGAGGTACAAACGCACAGACAGAAAGTTAGGCAAGCTCAGGTTTGGCTGAAAAAGTTGGATAAGAATTCCGATGAGGGATATTGGTTCGATCAGTTTGCTTTTAAGTATTCTTCGAGGATAGATGCAGCGATCGACTATTTGCAAGCTGTGAATGAGTTTGATTGATTCAACTACACGGTATTCACAATTTGTAAGGACGTTTTTTGGTTAATTGCCATCTCTATTTGTTGTAAGGACACGGCAGTGCTGTGTCTTTACAAAGCGTAAAATAAATATCATTTGTATCACGCTGGGTTTAGGATACGGCAGTGCCGTATCCCTACAAATGGCTAGCAAATAAATATCATTTATAGGAACACAGCACAGTTACTTCCTGTGGCTGCGACAACCACGGGGAGGATTGATCCTACACTAATTTTTGGGACACAGAGGTAGGATTCAGCAGAGACAAAGCTGCCTTTTTTGCTGTATCTTCAGATAGCTGAATTTGTATTAACTCAACAATACCTTCACTGATAAAAGTATCTCTCAAAGCAGCTTTTTCTCCGCTGTTAAAAGTCGTTTCGTAAAACACTTCTCGAATTCCAGCCGCAATGACTAATTTCAAACAATAGATGCAGGGTTCTAAAGTGACGTAAATACTAGCCCCAGCAGTAGATATACCGTGTTTAGCAGCTTTGGCGATCGCATTTGCTTCAGCGTGAACCGCCCTTGATGGCAAAATTTTGCTGGCGTCGCAACTACTCAAACCAGGATAGCAGAAGCCTTGAGTTGTACAGTGTGCCGAACCTGACGGCGAACCGTTATAACCCGTGGCTAAAATTTGCCTATCTTTAACTATTACCGCACCTACGGGAAATGCCAGACAAGTCGATCGAGTTGCGGCTAATTTTGCCAACATTAAAAAGTATTCGTCCCAGTTTGGTCTTTGAAGGGGTTCGTAGTTGTCTGGTGTATTGTCCATTTAAAATGTAGAATTATAACTGTATTGAGATAATTGATTTATGGCGAGATTCCAGTCGAGCCAAATCCATTATCTCCCCTAGAGCTGGTACTTAACATTTTTACTTCTTCAATTTCCACGTGAATTACCGGCGCGATTACCATTTGAGCAATTTTCATGCCTTTTGTCACTTGAAAAGAAGTTTGACCGTGATTGATTAAGATTACTTTGATTTCGCCTCGATAGCCCTCATCTATTGTTCCTGGTGCATTGAGTACAGTGATTTGGTGCTTGAGAGCTAAACCGCTTCTGGGACGAATTTGAGCCTCTGTTTTTTGGGGTAATTCTATGGATATGCCTGTATTAATTAACTGGCTTTTTCCCGGAGTAATTTCTAATTCATCTATAGAAAATAAGTCCAGTCCAGCATCAGTATCATGGGCATACTGCGGGATTATCGCTAATTCATGCAGTTGCAGAATTTTTAGTTTCATTTTGTTTCTTCCTTCTACCTTCTACCTTCGGCTACAGCAGATTCCACGTTTATGAAGTATACCCCATATCGCTCAATCCCCGTAGGGACAAGGCACGGTGCGGTGTCCCTACTACACTTCATAAACCTGGAGTACGCTGTATATTACGGCGCTAGCCTTGCTTTTCCCAGACGAGTAGTTGTGTACCAATTGGCAATGTCCGGTGCCCAATTCTCAAAATGAGGCCACATCATTTCGCAGAGTTTTTGAATTTCCAGTTGAGCATTTTTCTTATTTCTCAAGTCAGAAAAATGCAGGAAAGACCTTAAATTGAAACTGACTACAAAATGCTGACGGTAGTCAAAGGGTAATTTGCCTCTGGCGTGTTCCTCGGACATACCGGCGTCGAAGTCAATTTTATAACGTTTAGCGGCTTCTAGACACCACTCTAAATCTTTTTGTCTTTGTTCGGGAGAATAGTAGTATTTTTTGCCTTCGCGGTCTGTATAATAATCTACTGGACGTAGGTAAAAAATATCTTCTATGTCTTTTTTGCCGACTGCTGCATCCAGGAATTGATTGCCTGTATAACGCAGAGATTGCACATCAAATGATACTCCTACACGATGTGTCCTGGCTTGCTGCATGACACTGTGGGGAAAGTAGCCGCAATTAAAAATAATTTGGGGATGTTCTAAGGGGCCGTAATGCCCCCGATCGCCTGCGAGGAGCCTTTTGATGATAATTTCGCCACATTCTGCGTCTGAGGGCCAGGAATCGCGATCGTCAAATACGAAATTCTCCGTATAGTCTTGATGGAGGGCTGCGTAAATTACTTGCTGAGGATTTGGTGTTTGAGAAATAACTTCTACTCGAAATCTATCCATATATATTTTTATTTTTGAAGCTCGCTATAGTTAAAAAATTTAACATTTTAAATTATTTCATAAGATGGCATTCTTGGCAAGTTTTTCAAGCTAATAATTCGTTCACAGCTACGCTAAAACCTGAGTCCTAGTAAAGTTACCCGATCGCAGCATATTCTTGAGGTTGTAGATGTTTGCCGTTAGCGCAGCCCTCGAAGAGGATCGCACTTTTTACTGTCCAGCCGCTGACAATGGCTGTTTGCCCCGTTCCGCAAATTAATTGATTTGGTTTGTATAGGGGTTTGTACTCAAATTTATTGACGAGATTTGTGGCTGTCATGGTTTACCGTTTTTTGCACCGGGTACTACTATATCAATAGTTTGGATAGTTTGAAGGGGCGATCTGGCGGAACACTTCGAGAGATCGGATAGAATGCAGCCAAGGAATAAAGCACCTTTAATGATGCTCATCTTCCTGTTGTGAACCACTTCTTTGTAGCTTGTTTCATCGACTTCAGTGCCGTGTGATGCGGCGATCGCACGGGCCAATGACAACTGCTCACTCTCTAGATAGCTCCTCATCTCTCAAATTCTGTTTGAGCGGAATTTGAATTACAAATTCCGTGCCTTCTCCAGAGTGTGAGCTGCAACTTAAAGTGCCCTGATGCCGATCGGTGACGATCTGATAACTCATTGCCAGCCCCATGCCAGTGCCACTTCCAACCGGCTTGGTTGTAAAGAAGGGGTCAAAGATTTGCTGTTTGATAGCTTCTGGAATGCCGATGCCGTTGTCCCCAATTCGGATCTGGGCCCGACTCTCGTCGATGAGGGCCGTATGAATGGAGATTGCGGGAGTCATTTGTTTTCCCTGCTTAAACGCAATTTCAATGGCGTCAATGGCGTTAGATAAGATGTTCATAAAAACCTGATTGAGCGGTCCCGGATAGCACTCCACCAGGGGAAGAGAACCATAGTTTCGCAGGATTTCTATTCCTGGATGATTCGGCTTGGGCTTCAGACGGTTGCCCAGAATAGCCAGCGTGCTATCAATGCCATCATGAATATTGATTGATTTAACTTCTGCTTCATCCAGCCGAGAGAATGTTCGTAATGCTAAGACAATGTCTTGAATTCGTCGCGCCCCCTCTTTCATTGATTCGATCAGCTTAGATAGATCGTTAACCATAAAATCTAAATCCATCGCCTTTGACTGCTGTGCGATCGCTGCTGGAGGTTCGGGGTAATGAGTCTGGTAGGCTTGCACGAGTTTTAAGAGTTCTTGAGTGTATTCATCGGCATGACTGAGATTGCCATAGATAAAATTCACTGGGTTATTAATTTCATGGGCAACTCCGGCAACTAGCAGCCCCAAACTCGACATTTTCTCGCTTTGAATCAGTTGAGTCTGGGCCAGTTGTAGTTCTCTCAGGGCAGTTTCAACTTCATCCTTTGCCGCTTTTAGCTCAGCCGTGCGTTCTTCGACTCGATGCTCTAATTGTTCATTGGCTTGTTCCAGCGTGTTAAATGATTCCTGTAACTGTTGAGCCATGCGGTTAAACGACTGCGTGAGTTGTTGCAACTCATACACAGATGATTCTGTCACCGCTTGGCTCAGAGTTCCGGCAGCCATTGCCGAAGATGCTTGATTGAGCTGCAAAATCGGTTGAGTAATCCAGCGAGTGGTGAGTATGCCAATTCCCAGAGAAATAGCTAGCGCCAGTAGACTTAACAAAATCGTACTTTGAGTATTGGCATTAATTTGTGCCATAAAGTCTGATTCTGGAACGGTGACAACCACCAGCCAGTCAATCCCCCTGCCATCCCGAAAAGGAGCAACTTGCACGAACTGGCGTTCACCTTTAATAGAAAACTCAAGCTGCTGAAATCCCTGGATCTGGTCAAAATCTTGAAACTTCTCTAGCAAAAACTGGCTGGTTTTCTGAGTGGTGGAATTTTCGCTATCGATCGCATTGAGTCGTTCAACCCGCTCTTCTGGCAGTTGCACAACTTTGTCTGGATAATATCGGAACGGTTTTTCGCCTGTAGAGGTGGCAATCATTTCTCCAGAACGTTCCAGAATAAAACTTTGTCCGGTTGTTCCTATTTTGAGGCTTCTGAGAAAATCCCCAATCATTGACAAGTTTAAGCTCGCCATCCACACGCCTTGCAGCTCACCTGCCTGGTTGTATACGGGTTTGCCAGGCGCAATATACATCGTTTTGCCACTGACGTGCCGAAACACTTTTCCCCAGGTTGCTTCCCTCTGCTGGACTGGAATTTTGTAGTAAGGCCGTTGGTGTGGCTCAAAGTTCGGCTCGCCAGCGCTTATGACTTCGAGTCGTGAGCCGCTTGAGTTAGTACGGTAGGTGATCAGCGCACGGTTACTTTCTACTTCAGAAGTGCGGATCACGATCGCACCATCATCTTGCCGCTCAGCACCAAAAAACTCTTGATTGGTTGTAATGAACGCTGTCAGGCTGAGATTCCTAAAAGCAGGAAGTTGTCGCCACAGGAACTTCTCTATATCCCTTCCGTTATTAAGGTCGATCCGGTTTTGGCTTCGTGCAGCTTCATAACTTTCAAACGCTTGAAAAGGAGTGGCAACCAAGTGAGTTAGATTTTGTGCGATGCGTGAGCTCGTTTCGTGGCGCAACTGAGCTGCTACATCGTTCACTGCCTTCTGTCCGTTCCTGAAGGAAAGATAACTGATAATACCCACTGCGCCCACCGTTTGAACAACAAATGGGACAATTAGAATCGCCTGTAATGGCACTTTAAAGAGCTTCGGGAAGGAAGGAGGCGATGATTCATCTGGCATACTGGCATTGTTCCGTTAATGATATCTATAACAAAGGTTGAGTTCAGCGGCCGCAGATCGCCTTTGCAGCATCACCCATCATCTTTATACTGCCGCTGCAACGATTTCTTATGCTGCGTCAACGCAGATCTTTGCCTGAAGGTCTTTTACAGCGATCGCCTTCACGGGAATTGAAATCACAAACTCTGTACCTTCACCTAAATTAGAGTTTACTTCTAGAGTTCCAGAGTGTTTCTGGACTACTATTTGACGAGCGATCGCCAATCCTAGCCCTGTTCCTTGCCCCACGCCTTTGGTGGTAAACAGATGCTCAAAGATTTTTGGCTTCACCGCATCCGTCATGCCAATCCCATTATCCTGAATTCGGATCGCTGCCTGAGATTCCGACAATTGGGTTTTGACAGTAATCTGGTTGGGGTTGGCTTTGATCTGAGCAAAACTGCGTCCTTTATTTGATTCTTCAAGGGCATCGATCGCATTGGCCAGCAGATTCATAAATACCTGATTCAACTGTCCGGCAAAGCATTCTACCTGCGGCAGATCGCCATAATCTGTGATGACTTGAATTTCCGGGCGAGATTCGTTGGCTTTGAGGCGATGTTTGAGAATCAAGAGCGTGCTGTCAATCCCGTCGTGAATATTGTAATGAATGGGGCGATCGGAATCCGAACGGGAGAAGGTTCTTAAACTGGTACTGATTGTGCGAATGCGATCGACTCCTTCTTGCATCGAATCGATCAACTTGGGTAAATCCTCTTGCAAGTATTCCAAATCTATTTCCTCCACGACTGCCTGTAGCGAGGCACTTGGACAAGGGAGTTCTTTTTGGTAGAAATCTATCAGTTTAAAGAGGTCTTTAATATAGTCTTGAGCGGGTTTCAGATTGCCAGCAATAAAGCCAAGCGGATTATTAATCTCGTGCGCGACACCCGCCACTAAATTGCCCAAAGCAGACATCTTTTCGGTGTGGACTAACTGAAGCTGAGACTGTTGCAGTTGTGTGAATGCTGCTTCTAAATCAGCCGTTTGCTCAGCTACACGCTGTTCGAGATTTTTAGTTAGCTGCCGTAGCTGCAAATGAGTTTTCACCCGTGCCAGCACCTCTTGTTCTTGAAAGGGTTTGGTGATGTAGTCCACAGCACCCAGAACAAATCCTTTCACCTTACTGTCGGCATCGGAGAGAGCGGTCATAAAAATGATCGGAATACTGGCTGTTCTGGGATCTGCTTTCAGACGTTGGCAGGTTTCAAAGCCGTCAATTCCTGGCATTTGAACATCGAGCAAGATCAGATCGGGAGGATAAGCTTGGACTCTCTTAAGAGCGCGATCGCCATCGATCGCGGTTGCTACTTCGTACCCCGCATCACTTAAGGTTTCACAAACCACTTCTAAGTTTGCAGGGGTATCATCCACCACCAGAATTAATTCAGGACTAGACATCGGCTTTCTCCCTTGTGAGGTGTTGTTTCAGCAAGTCTTCAATCTCTTCGGCTTTAAATTGCTTCGCAAGTTGAATAACTTGTGAGGCAAAACTAGCGTAGTGAGGGTTAGAGCGAGCAATCTGCTCTGTGTGTTCTCGGAGCCGTTTTAAATTGCCTTTTTGAGCCATTTCTAGTAACGTCTTTAACTCCACAGTGGCAGGAAAAATAGTTATCTCTGAATTTTGTAATCCAGTCGTCGGAGTGGCTGGCTGAGAATTACTTGATGTCGTTTCATATTTCCACTCCAAATTTAAATGAGTGGCTAAGAGGTTAAATAATTCACTAACTTCCACTGGCTTTGCTAAGAAATCATTTGCCCCGGCATCTAAACTCATCTGTCGATCGGCTTGTGCGACTGATGCAGAAGAGACAACGATCTTCTGGTGTTGCAAATCATTGGCACTGCGAATTTGTTTGAGCAGTTCAAAGCCGTCCATCACTGGCATCACCAAATCTGTAATCGCTAAGTCAGGTTGAGACTGTCGGATTTTTTCCAATCCTGCTTGTCCATTTTCTGCCTCACTAAGTTGGAATCCTAGTGGCTCTAACAAGTTGACGAGAACGGCTCGGTTTTCCCAACGATCGTCTACCACAAGTATGCTGCGTCGTTGTCCTTCGTAACCAATAATTTGTTTTCCTGTTGTGAAGGAGTTTTGCTGTGCCCAATCGGTGGCGATCGCCAGTTCCACCTCAAAAAAGAACTCACTGCCGACTCCGGGTTGGCTCTTAACTTGGATCTGTCCGTTCATGAGTTGGACAATTCTTTGGCTGATCGCCAGTCCTAAACCCGTGCCCTCGGCTTGGCGCTGGCGATCGCCGACTTGTTCAAAAGCCTGAAAAATTTGATCCAATTGATCGGGCGCAATTCCTACGCCCGTATCTTCAACTTGAAATTTGAAAGAGCGAGTGGACGGATTGGAATGATTCTCAACTACGGCAACCTCGATCGTAACAGCACCTTTGTCGGTGAATTTAATCGCATTTCCCAGCAAGTTGAGTAATACCTGACGCAGCCGTTTTTCATCGGCAAAAACCCCTTCCGGCAACTGCGGATCGGGATTGTAAACGAAGTCAATGCCTTTTTGGTCAGCACGAATGCGGCAGATTTCAGCCACACCTTGGAGGAATGAGGGAAAGTGAATCGCTTTAGGTGTAAGTTCTAGTTTGCCGGCTTCAATTTTGGACAAGTCCAACACATCGTTAATCAGCGTCAGCAAATGAGAACCGCACTGGTAAATGACCTCTACCCCATGACGTTCTTTTGCTGGCAATGCGCTGCTGCGATTGAGGATTTGAGCATAGCCCAAAATGCCGTTGAGGGGAGTGCGGAGTTCGTGGCTCATGTTGGCGAGAAATTCGCTTTTTGCTTGGTTCGCGCTATCGGCTACCAGTTTTGCTTCTTTCAGTTCTGCGGTGCGTTCCTCAACCCGACTTTCCAGTTTAATAAAGGAGGTTTTGAGTTGACCTGCCATCTGGTTAAAGGAATCTGCCAGCGATTCTAATTCACTAATGCCTTGCACCTGAAGTGTTTGGTCTAACTGTCCGAAGCTAATAGCCTGACTGGCTTTTTGTAGCTGCAAAATCGGTTTTGTAATCCAACGCGAAGTTAACAAACCCAGTATAGTCGTCACCGCCAAAGCCCCTAGACACAGCAAAATGGTGGTGCGAGTATTGGCATTGATTTGTGCCATAAAATCTGATTCAGGCACCACAACGACGCTCAACCAGTCGATCCCTCGTTCGTCTTGAATGGTTGAAACTTGAACAAACTGCCGCTGATTTGCCAGCAGAAAATCAAGCTGTTGACTTTGTTGAATGGCGGTAAAGTTGCCAAACCGATCGAGGATTGCTTGCGCTGTGGCACGAATTACAGAATTTTCAGACTTCTCGGCGGGAATTTGTTGCAAATTATCATTTTTCAGGTCAATGATGTAAGGCTCTTTGATAGTTGAACTTGCAATCAGATTACCCGAGCGATCGATAATAAAAGTTTGACCCGTCTGCCCTACCTTTAGCTCACTCAGAAAGCGATGAATCTTGCTAGTCCGAAAGACACTATTTTGAACCCCCAACAACGTTCGATCCTCGCTATAGATTGGCTGGCATAGGGAAATTGCAGACTCTTTAGTTGCCTTGCCTATGAAGGGCTTTGTCCAGGCTGGTTTTCCGGTTTCCTGTGCAAGCGTATACCAACGTCGTTTCAGTGGGTTAAAATCTGGTTGAGTTTCGATCAGGGCAATCTGTTGACCTCGATCGTCTAGGCTATAAATTGAGCGCTGCGGGAGATTCGCTTTGCTACCAATCCGAGAAACGATACTTCCATCTATTAGCTCCTCTATCGACACGCTCGTACCGTCAGGCTTGGCAATCGTCATTTGTTCGATGAGGTCTTGCCTGACTAACAGCCAGAGCATCTGCTCCAGTTTCGCTACATCGGTTAAATCTAACTGTTTCTTCTGAGCCGCAGCCACAATTACTTGTCCGGCAATATAAGGTTTTTCCAAATAGTTCAGAACTTGCAGGTTGAGGCGATCGCTCATCTCTTGTCGTAACTGACTGGCAACATCATTGACTGCCTTCTGTCCATTTCTCAGAGAAATATATCCGGTTAATCCAACTGCTGCAAAGATTTGTAGAACAAACGGGACAATCAAGAGCGATCGCAGGGAAAGTTTGCGCTTAAGTTTAAATAGATTCAGGGATGAGTTTGGCACAGACATGGTAGTGGCTTCTCTAGAAAATAGACTTGAGGAATTGCTAGCTTGATGTTCAATCCACCTTGGTAGAGCTTTCAAGGTGCTTAAATACCTGGCTAGACACCGACGCTAACAATTAATGTCGTACCTCCAACGAGCAGTCGCATTAGTAAGTTGCGAGTGGTTTTCTTTTGTCACGGAAGTACAACAATCGCTGAGTTGGTTGATGTGCCGTTGGTTGGTGGAGTGGCTGGGAGGCTGCGATCGGCTCGGATCTGTTAGCCGACTTTTTTTTGTAGTAAATCGGGCGATCGTTCTGGCTCAAGTTTAAAGGCGATCGCACTCCACCCGCAATCTCTCAACCCAATTCCAATCGAAGACTACCGCTTACACAAAATCGCAGAGAAAGCCTATGGATTCTAGTCGTGAGATTAATCTACTTACCGTTTAAGGTCAGTCATTTTCAGTCTAAACCGCATTCCCCTAATCCGATCTCTTAGCACAACTGGTTTGATTTCTCACTTCTCGATCGCAATTTTTATTTAATAATTCTTTCTCTTCTTGAGTGACGCGAAACGTAATAAATACATCGGGCTTGGGCATTGACAGATACCACAGCTAGAGATACCTTAATTATACTGGTTAAAGTATTGAACTACTTTACCCTCTAGAAACAAGTCAGTATTTGTAGGTTCTGGAGAAAAATAATTAACTGTGAAGCCCCGCGCTGCGACTTCTTTTGCAAACACCCCTGTTAACTGCTCTACTGCAGCTTTGGTTGCTGAGTAAACGCCATAAGTCGGCAACATCAAACGGGTAACAGACGCAGAAAAATTGATTTCGTCCACGATCGTCAAGCCGAGTTGCGGCCTCTTACAAACCTAGAAAAACGCCTTTGACGTTGATTTGGAAAAGCGCAACGTTAGATTGAGAGCGCGATCGACTGTATCAATACTTTAAAGTTACCTTGAGTTCTATCTTAAACTCGCTTTGTTCGATCCCACCTTCTCATTAACCTATTTTTTAAGCTAAAGTTTCTCACCTTTAGTTTTTAATTTTTTACTTTTAATAAATTACTTTAACAAATTACTCAAGCCAACAATTCACCCACAGCTACGCTAAAACCTGCAAGCACACTTTGAGTGTTAACAACTTCATCGGCATTAAACAACCGCCAGCTTTGCCCTGCATTCACAAATATTAATCTAGCTTCAGGAAACAGCAACCAAACTTCTAAACATCCCGATTCCAAATATTCTTGAGCTTTTGCAAATAACTCTTCGCCGCTATCTTCCGGGGAAGCAACTTCTGCTATCAAAGGAAAACTTTGGGAAAATGCTGTAAAATTGCCTGATTCTGGCAACAATTCAGGAGTAATGTAAGCAACATCGGGACGGCGACCCTGTTTGTTAGTGCGGCAAAGGACTTCTGTAACAACTTCTCCTCCCAGTCCGCTGGAATTTTTGTAATTTCTCCAGGATGTAGATAATTTAGATTGAGCGAGACCGTGCTTGAATGTCATTCCTGTTTTCTCCAATAAGTTGCCGTCAACCCATTCCATTCTATCAACAGGCTTGACTAAAAACTCTTCTAGAGATATGACTTTTTCTCGCTCAGATTCAGGGTGAATTTCGGGTATATTTTCTAATTTTTGATGAGATTCTGGTTCTGAGTTTTGGTCGGCATTTTTGGGTATAATTATAGTAGCTGTCATGCTCGCAACCTCTCTTTAACGATTATAATTGTACAAGCGATCGCTCTCGATCGCATCTTTACGATCTTATGGAATTTGGTAGATTTTGTCTGTTCAACTTAGCCCAATAATTTATATATCATAGCAATTGAGAAAGGTGACTTTCATGATTCTCTCAAACCGTTTTTCTGAAGCCCTCACCTATGCCGCCGAATTGCACGCTACCCAACTTCGCAAAGGTTCGGGCGTTCCCTACATTGCCCATTTGTTGGGCACTGCTAGTATAGCTTTAGAATATGGGGCAAATGAAGATGAGGCGATCGCAGCTTTGCTTCACGATGCGATCGAAGATCGAGGCGGCCCCACCACCCGCGAAGCCATCCGCCACCGCTTTGGCGATACCGTCACAGCGATTGTAGACGGCTGTACCGACAGTGACGAGACGCCGAAACCCCCTTGGCGTCAGCGAAAACAAGCTTATATCGATCGCATTTCTACAGCTTCTGCCTCAGTGAGATTAGTCTCGGCTGCTGATAAACTTTATAATGTTCGATCGATCCTGAAAGATTCCCGTCAATTGGGTGACGTTGTTTGGGAACGCTTCAAAGGCGGCAAAGAGGGTTCTCTCTGGTATTATCGTTCTTTAGTAGAAGCATTCCGCAAAGCTGAGTTAACGCCTATAGTGGAAGAATTAGACCGCACAGTTTTAGAATTTCAACAGTTTTCTGAAGGCTGAAGACTGAAGGTAAAAATCACTAATTATCAATTACCAATTACAGTCACAAAATGGCAAATGTTCGCTTAGAAAATATTACCCGACGCTACCAAAACGTCACCGCGATCGAAAACATCAGCTTCAAAATCCCGGACGGGGAATTTTGGGTATTAGTCGGGCCCTCCGGCTGCGGGAAATCCACAATTATGCGGACAATTGCCGGCTTAGAAACCGCAACTTCCGGCAATCTTTACATCGGAGATAATTTAGTTAACAACATTCCGGCCAGACAGCGGGATGTAGCAATGGTGTTTCAAAATTACGCGCTTTACCCGCACATGACTGTCGCAGAAAATCTGGCTTTTGGATTGCGGATGCGGAATGTTGACCCGACTAAAATTCAAGAACGAGTCGAAACAGTGGCCCGATCGCTCTCGATAGACCACCTCCTCAAGCGTAAGCCCAAACAGCTATCAGGCGGACAGCAGCAGCGGGTAGCACTGGGAAGGGCGATCGCCCGCGAACCGAAAGTATTCCTTTTAGATGAACCGCTTTCTAACCTCGACGCTCAACTGCGAGACGACACTAGAGCCGAACTAAAACAACTGCATCAACGGCTGGGAATTACCACAGTTTACGTCACCCACGACCAAGTGGAAGCGATGACTTTAGCTGATAAGATTGTAGTTTTAAATGGAGGAAAAATTCAACAAATTGGAGACCCGCAAAGCATTTATGCCAAACCAGCTAACCGCATGGTTGCCACATTTTTAGGCAATCCCGCCATGAACATTTTGCCTGTAATATATACTAACGAATCCTTTCAAGTAGGAAATCAAGCTTTAGCCTGTCCGCCCTCGATTCAGAAAAAATTGCAGGCGAGAGAAGGACAAGGATTTGATTTGGGCATCCGTCCAGAAAATATAGAAATCTTTACCCCACAAACAGTAGAAGATGATGATTTGAAAACCGATGTTTGGGCTTTAGAAAAAGTTCCTCTTGATGTAGAGGTAAAAGTAGTGGAACCTCTGGGGCGAGAAACTTTAATTCGGGCTAGTTTGCCTTTGGTGAGCGCGGAAACTAATGTACAGTTACAAATACCTGCGAGTGTTCGCTTGCGATCGGGCGATCGCCTGAAGGTACAGCTTGACTTCGATCGACTATTTATATTTGACCCATCCACAGGTGAGGCGCTTTATCCTTAACTCGATTGAACCTAAAATCTGGAAATCTCAAATCTTAAATAGATAGGATTTGTGCACGCTGACCTCAGAAACCGGGTTTCTTCCTGTATTTTTCGTTCCTCGTCCCAAATTTTTAGTAGAAACCGGATTTCTCCCCCCATGCGTAAGTCCTGATAGACTGACTTTTCGAGTGGGGAGGTTTTTATTGCTCGTTACAAAAATTTACAGTTGACATTTATTAATTTACGGAGTAATGATACAATTAGTGTCCGCCCCAAAGAAAACTATCATCTCAAAGGCGTATCATTCATGGCTCGGCGCGATCGCCACCTACGACTGCGCATCTTCCCGCTAAGAATCGGCCTTACGCGCCGACTTGGGAGCAACTGGCGAACCAAAAACTCATAAAAATAAAAACATTCTAGCGGCATTTTTAGATGAATCTCGACAACCTGCCTCAAATGCTGCAAACAGGATTTCACCTAACTTTAGGTGCAACTTCCTTTTTAATTGAGACATTGCAAGATCCGCTAAAGCGAGAAGAAAATCTTGACAAACTGAAGTCAGATTTGGGCGAGCTCGCCGATGAGCTGCTGGAAAAAGGAGAAATGACCGATCGAGAAGCGCGGAATTTTGTAGATACTATTTTCTCTCAACCGAGGGAGCGGGAGAATGCAGACAGTGAATCTGTCTCGCCCAAGGAATCGGATGCAGCGACTGATGCTCCTCCCGAGTCGGTTGTACAGCCTGACGTAAAGCTAGAGATTCAAGAATTAACTGCACACATGGCAGCGCTGAGGGCCGAATTGGAAAATTTGCAGACCGAAAATTTCCAGGATTAAAGAATCAAGATTCTCTAACACAGCCGGAGTTGACTTGGAAACTGACTTGCAAACTTATTTAAGAGAACCAAACTTTAGTCATTGTCCCAGTTTTCAGAACCGATCAGGTCGGCAATGCGATCGCGCAGCAAGAAGTCGCATTTTTCTAACTCGCACTCCACGCAAGCCCATTCTCGGGGTGGGATGAACTGACAGAGCGTGTAGATAGGCTGTTGTCGGCTCAGCACGCCCTCGTTCACGAGGTGGCGGGCTTCATCCTGGATGACATCTAAAGAGTATTGGATTTTGATAGTGGACTGAATCATAATGCGCCCTCAAGGTTTTAGTAAAAAAAAAATTATGGCCCTGGTAATAATATAATCCAAAATTCCGGATATGTAATTAAAATTTTGTCAGTATACAGGTATACAATTCACTGCCGTCAATTTTAAAAAATTATAGGAACGATTAGTAAGTGATGGGATTTGTTTTGGGATTTTGGCCGCAACTTTTCCGCGCTAGCAGGCCCATCTGCTGCAAAGCTCAATTCTGAATGTAGGAACCCGCGCCCGATTCCCGGTTTCTGGATGCTTCGCCGCCAAAGGCAAAATTATTTCTTGCGAGAAACCGGGTTGATGAATTTAAGTCCTGACGCAGCAGCAAAAGAAAGATTTAGGAGTCCGGCTGTTCAAGCATTGCCGGTGGCGTCAATTCCAAACAGCACTTCTAGAGCTAGAGATTGCGCTACCGGCATCTGCCCGAAACAAAATACATAAGGAATACTGGGAGGCAAGTGCGGCAAAAATTGCTCTAAAACGTAGGGACTTCCGTAAATTAATACAGCTTGCAGTTCTCCCGTCTTTAATAATTTCTTAAACAAATCTTGAGCTGCTTGGGTCAAACCAGCACTGCCTCGGAAGCAATTGCCGCGAATGAAAATTTGCAGCAGTGTAGGAGAAAAATCCTCTGCACCTGCATTATCAGCGATCGCACCTGTGCGATCGTCAATCAGTTGCAATTTGTAACCAAACTGTTCGGGCACGGCGATCGCCGGAGTGTGGTTTCCCAAAAACTCGCACCCCAAAACATCATCTACAACAATCAAATTCCGCAAAAGCTGGTTTTCTGGGGGCTTTGGAACCTGCAAAGGTAGATTTCCGCCAAATTTCAAAGAATCTCGCAAAATATCGGCAGCAGTTGCCCTTGAGTCAGGATTTGCCAGCAAACTTAAGTCGATCGAGTCGATGGATTGTAAATTCTTGATTTCCCCCTTAGCAAGGGGTTGGGGGGGGTCAGAAATCGACAAACCCACCTTTATTTTCGCTTCCCAAATTCGCTTGACAGATTCCTTAATTTGTGTTATGGAAAGCCGCCCTTGAGTGACAGCTTCGCAGACAGCGAGAATTGCCCCTTCCGGGTCAAGCGGCATCAGCAAAACATCAGCACCAGCCTCAGCCGCCAAAACAGCAGCTTCATTAGCGCCGTACTTATTGGCGATCGCACCCATCACCAAAGCATCCGTCACGATCAAACCTTCAAATCCCAACTCTTCTCGCAGCTTCCCGATCAAAATTTTGCGAGAAAGAGTAGCAGGAAATTGGGCATCCCAAGCCGGAATCAGCAAGTGAGCACTCATCACAGCATCGACCCCAGCAGCCATCGCCTCGACAAAAGGAGGCAACTCAACCTCAGCCAATCTCGCTGGCGAATGCGGCAAAACCGGCAATTCCAAGTGAGAATCAACCGCCGTGTCTCCGTGGCCGGGAAAATGCTTAGCTGTAGTCAAAACCGGGTGCGGGCCTGCACCGCGAATAAAAGCAGCGGCTAATTTGCCGACAATTTCCGGTGTCTCGCCAAAAGCGCGGACGTTAATTACCGGATTGTCGGGATTGTTGTTAACATCAACTACTGGTGCGAGAACCCAATTGAGACCGATCGCCCTAGCTTCGATCGCAGTCACAGCGCCCATTTGTTCGGCATATCGATCGGCTTTACCTGCATCGTGCCGCGCCACTTCGGCAATTGCCATCGGCGGCCCGAACCAAGTCGCCCCCGCGAACCGCTGGCCTACACCTTCCTCAATATCAGCCGCCAGCAGCAGCGGAAACTTGGCCCAAGACTGCAATTGGTGCGATCGAACCGCCAACTCCGCAGCACTTCCCCCCACCAAAATCACACCGCCGACGCCCAACTTTTCCAGATAATAGCGGAGTTTGCTGGCAGTTGGTTCCCATTCGGGATAGCTAATTTGGTGGTCGAACAAGTAGCCAGAAGCGCGCACCACGAACATCTGGGCCACCAGTTCTGGTAAGGAAAGATTGTCAATCATTCGATTTTTGATTTTTGATTTTTGATTTTTGATTTGGGAATCGGGAATTGGGAATCGGGAATTGGGAATTGGTAATCAGGAATTATGAATCGGGAATCAGAAATTCTTTCCTCTTCCTTCTTCCTTCTTCCTTCTTCCTTCATAAACTAATTCTCGTCTGTTTCATCAATTTCATCGTCAGCGAATTCTTCCTCCGCATCTAGAATATCCGGTTTGCGATCGGCAGAAAGCTGATTCAGCAGTATCAGCATTTTATCGCCCCGTTCCAAAGAATGGTCTTCAAGAAAAATCACTTCCGGCGTCCGGCGCAGTTGCAATCGTTGGCCCAACTGGCTGCGGACGTAGCTAGTTGCAGATTTCAAACCCTCCATAGTCTCAGCCTTTGCCTCATCAGTACCGTAGATGCTGACAAAAATTTTTGTATGCTGAAGGTCTCCCGAAACAATTACATCGGTAACGCTAACCATACCGGCACCTACCCGGTCGTCCTTGATTCCATTCAGCAACATCAGGCTGACTTCCCGTTTAACCATTGAAGCTACACGCTCAATGCGACGACTTGTAGCCATAACACCTACTCCTCTACTTTCCTAATCAGCCATTTTCATCCCGATTGACAATTGTAGCGCGATCGGTCATGGGTGTTACGGGCGATCGTCCGAGTTAGGGGTGAGATACAGCTTAGAGGAAAAAAATGTTTGATTGCCTATAGGTGAATATATAGCTAATATAGAGAGGTAGAGTGAGAGACAGCTTAGAGGAAAAAAAATGTTTGATTGGATTGTCAAAACCGTAGCCGATGCTTCAGGGGTAACTAACCAGCTAAAGATAGCTGAATGGGCAAGATTGAACAGAACTAACCCTTTCGATATGGGAGCAAAAAACTACCAACGATGTCTTCATGACTTAGGGTTAGGCGGAAAATATCATGAACTTGAATATAAAAAAGATGGTACCCTAAAATATAAATAATTTTGCCGATAACTCCCTTAATTACGCTTCATAGTTCTTCATTTTATATCATCCCTAATCAATCAATCAAACAGAAACATTCCTTGTTAAAATTACTTTATTGCCGTGTTTTTTTAGGAAATAAAAATTATGGAAAAAGAATTTACAATCGGTCAAAAAGTAAGAGTTGTAGCGATGCCGCCTTACGTCAAAACTGCCGAACCGATGCCGATGCTGCGGCCTGCGAATTTAATTGCGATCGGGGCTGAAGGTGTTGTGATCGATCGGCGTCCCGGCAATTATTGGGGCATTCGCTTTGAAAAAGGTGCTTTTCTGTTAGACAGTCAGTACATTGAAGCGGCGGAAACTAATGTAGAAGGTAATGGGTAATCGGGAATCGGGAATCGGGAATTGATATCACAACTTAAAATCTCCCTTTTCATTCTCTTTTTTCCTTCTTCCCTCAACATCCCTCCGTTAAATCCGTTAAATCCGTTATACAATCGATTGCTCAACGTCCCTGTTTAAGAAGCCAGCTTAGCCTCAAAAGCCAAAGAATTAACCGTCAACTCCCCCAAAACTTCCTCTAAACTAGGAGATATGAAGTTACAAGGTTGAGGCTTTCCCAAATAATAACCTTGAGCGTAATCTACCCCAAGTTCATTGAGTTTATCCATAATTATTTGACTTTCCACATACTCGGCAATAGTTTTAATTCCCATGACGTGAGCAATTTTGGTAATAGCTTCCACCATTGCGATATCAATAGGATTGTCGGCAATATTCTTAATAAAATTGCCGTCAATTTTGAGATAATCAATCGGCAAGCTTTTCAGGTAAGCAAAGGAAGACATCCCGCTGCCGAAGTCGTCCAAGGCAAACTGGCAGCCGAGTTCCTTGAGTTGCCAAATTAAACTGGCTGCTTTGCTGAGATTAGCGATCGCCACGGTTTCTGTAATTTCAAAACAAATTATTTCTGGCGGTATTTGATGGATGGAAAACTGCTCTTGAATAAACTCGATAAACTTTTCTTCGTTGAGGCTGTCCCCAGAAAGGTTGATTGAATAAAGGCTGGGATACTTGCCAAATGAGAATTTGGGATTAGACAAAAGAGAGCAAGCAGGGAAGGTAACTATTTTATCGCTGTCTACCCCGGGGTTTTGGACAAATAAATTGGCCGTAAAAATTTTAGATAAATTGCTAAATAAAGTGCGAATTACCCAGCAGTCGATGGCGTGCATCAAGTTGTAGCGTTCGGCCGCCGGAATAAACGCCATCGGCGACACCAACTGACCAGTTTCAAGCTGGAGGCGGAGCAGGATTTCGCAGTGGGTTCCGGTGGTTGGAGAGTTGAGCAATTGTACGATCGGCTGAGAGTACAAGCAAAAGCGATTCTCTTCTAAAGCTTGATTAATTTGCACCACCCACTCGGTTTCGCCGTGCTGTTTGATTAATTCTAGATCGCCCGCTTGATAAACCTGCACCCGGTTGCGGCCTTTATTTTTAGCAGCGTAGCAGGCCATATCGGCCGCGCTCAAAACCGCAGATGTCGATACTGTTTTGGGATTAATTGTTACCAAACCGATACTGACACCGATCAAAAAAGTTTTGTCCTGCCAGCCAAACCGGAATCCCTGAATGCTTCGCAGCAGCGATTCTGCAACATCCAAGCCTCGTTCGAGGGGACTGTAATACAGGAGTACAGCAAATTCATCGCCGCCCAGACGCGCCAAAATATCGGTTTGGCGGATTTTGCCTTTAAATAGCTGGCTGACTTGGCGCAGCAGTTCGTCCCCAGCAGCGTGACCGGAAGTGTCGTTAACTATTTTGAAGCGATCGAGATCCAGGTAAAGCATAACGTGTTCGTGCCCGTAACCTTGAGCACTGTGCAGGGCTTGTTCTAGCTGGTACTCAAATTCGCGGCGGTTGACTAATTGCGTCAGGGGGTCATGAGTTGCCTGCCAGGTGAGTTGCCGCGCTTGAGTTCGCACTTGGGTAACATCTCGGAACACAACGACGGCCCCGACAATCTTGCCGCTGCTGGCGTGGATGGGGGCGACGCAGTGGTCGATCGCAAATTCCTGGTTGTTGCGGGCAATCAGCAAGCTGTTGTGCCTTTGGTCAACAATCCGGCCTTCGCACAAAGCGATTTCGGCGATATTTTCGGCCGGCAGTCGGGTAGTTTCGTCAACTATTCTGAGTACGCTGTCGAGGGGCAAACCTTTAGCTTCCCAGGTAGACCAACCCGTGAGTTTTTCGGCAACTGGATTAAGGGTAGAAATGCACCCCTCGGCATCAGTAGCGATTACGGCATCGCCGATCGATTGTAGAGTAACCTGAGCGAGTTCTTTTTCTTCAAAAAATGCTTGCTCCATGCGCTTGCGATCGCTAATATCCCGCTGCACGGACACCCAGTGAGTGACGTTCCCGGATGTGTCGGCAATGGGTACGCTGTTGAGTTCGACCCAATAAGTTGAACCGTCTTTACGGTAGTTAATCAATTCCACGCGTAGGGGTTCTCGGCGAGAGAAAGCACGGCGAATTTTAGCGACTTGGGCCGGATCGCTGTTTGGGCCGCGCAAGCAACTGGGGGTTTGTCCGATGATTTCTTCGGGTAGGTAGCCCGTCATTTGGGTAAAAGCTTCGTTGGCATAGATGATGCTGGGATCTGAGATATCGCTGTGTCCCGCATCCATAATCACGATCGCGTCGTTAGCGTTAACTACGGCAGATTCTAGCAGTTGCAGCCGCACCTCGGCCCGCACGCGGGTAGCGATTTCGCTTTCTAGTGTGGCGTTAGTCAAGCTGAGTGATGCGATCGCTTTTTGCAATTCGCTAGTCTGTTCTACGACTGAATCGTGCAGAACATCGATCGCCCCGGACATTTCCATCGGGTCAAGTACCCGCAGTAAGTTGCTTTGAGTGACTATTCCCAGGAGTTCTCCCCGTTCCCCCGTTACTACCAACCTGCGCACTAAACGCTGCTGCATTTCAAGATGAGCTACCCACAGCGAGTCTTCTTGCTTGAGACTAAATAAGGGGGTACTCATCACAGTTTGGGCGATCGTTTGCGACAAATCTATATCTAAAGCTTGAAATTCCACAATATCCCGTTCTGTGACTATACCTACTGGAATGGGGAACGGCAAATTCATCGATAATTCTGTTGATTCCGTAATTACCACGCAGCTAACCCGGTGCTGCGCCATCAACTCGGCTAAAGTCATAACTGAGGCGGATCGAGGCGCTTGAATGACTTGTGCGGTCATTACTTCTTTCACGCTGCGCATTTTTAAGATATTTCCCGGTTGCAGCATGGCTTGGCGAATGCTTTCCGGCGTAATTACTCCTAAGAGTTGACCCTCACTGTCCAATATTGGCAAATGCTTAATTCTTCGTTGCCGCAGCAGAATTAGGGCGCTGAAAATGTCTTGAGTCTCGGATTTTGTCAGAGTTGCTGCCGGCTGCCTCATCACTTCTGCGATGGTGACACCTTTTAAGTTTTTGCCCGAAGCAATCAAATCGACAAGATCCCTCTCGGTAAAGATTCCTTGCAATTGAGAATTTTGAGCAGAGTGCGAGGATAATTTTTCGAGAGATTTTTCCACGACAAAGACGCAGATACCTGTGGCGTCTCTGAAGGCACTTGAGGTGGGGGCATTTACGATTTCTGTTAGTTGCTGGTAGATATCGCTTGGTGGAATGTCTGCGTTTAGAGAGCAACTTCCGCGCCATTGGCCCATCAGGGTAATTACTTCTGCTAGTGGGGTATCGGGCGTAACTGTCAAGGGGTAGGGGTCAATTACTTGATCTAAGGTTGGCAGATACTTAGAGGAATCGTTTTTGAGCATATTTAATTTAGTTTTGCGATCGCGTTGATTCTGCGACATTCCAAAAAAGCGCTGCTTTTCAAGCACTAGGTGAATTTTTACAGCGCTGCTACTGAGACCTAATTAAAATTTCTTGTTAAGAATGCACCCCGCTCTTTGGCTGGGGATCTGGTCGGTGACAGCTCTCCGTCTACCTATAAAGTTATAAGCGGATCTTTATTTTAAGTTAAATTTTCTGTCCCGTGACACTTTTATTAAAAATAATGTATTAATTTTGAACTTGTTGCGATCGGATTGCTGGCTAAAATCATCCATCGCAACGCTAATCATATCCATCTTCAGAAATACACATCTGTTAGCTTTAGTAGCTAACCTAGAAAGGTTACTACGAAAAAGCACTGTATTAAGTTCGGCAGTGTTAAGTTTTGCCAAAGTAAGTTTTGCGAGCTTTTCGAGACCATCTGTGGCTTGTCGAGGGGAATGGATATCACAGCCAATCTGTGAATTCGATCGCAAATTCCGAAAACAACCGTGGTAAGATTGTAGATATAAACAGAAGAACTTCAACACACAGTCTGGTGAGGAAAAGGGATTATGAAACGCCATCTATTAGCCGCTACTTTTTTAATTACTCCCCTAATGTTGGCAGGCCCGGCTCGCGCTGAAAATCCCGCTCACGTCAAACAGTTATTGTCAACCGGGCAATGTTTTCAGTGCGACTTGGCTGGAGCAGATTTAACGGGAGCCCATCTAATTGGTGCTGACTTGAGAGAAGCAAATTTACGAGGAGCAAACCTATCTAGTGCCAACCTCGAAGGCGCTGACTTGACGAGTGCTAACTTGACGGGTGCTAACTTAACCGCAGTTTTCCTGACTAATGCCAGTTTAAATTACGCAGACCTCGATCGGGCAAATCTGACCGCCGCCATCATTAACACCACTGACGTATCTGGCGCATCAATGGAAGATATGACCATCACTGAGGCAAAAATCTACAATACTCAAATTGGCGTCGGCGGCAGCTACGACCAGTAAACTCCTTAAAAGAATGGAAAACGCCAATTTTCAGTTTAAAAACCCGGTTTCTCCCCAGAAACCGGGTTTTTAATCTTTTTGTAGGGTGGCCGGAGTCTCACATTTTCTCTCGTATTTCAAGCGAACAATATGACGCACCTTACCACTACCGCTAAAAACCCAAATCAACGGCAATTCGGTGCGCGCAAGCAAACCCAGAAAACGCCACCGCATTTAAACCCTGTCCGGGAAACGTACTGTCACCCACACAATACAAACCAGGCATAGAAGTTCGATTAAACGGCATTCCCAGCAAACCCATTAACTTCTGTCGCGGAATCGGCCCGTAAGTGCCGTCTTCGCGCCCCAAAAAGCGGCGGTGAGAGCGCGCTGTCCCCACTTCCATATAATCCAAACCCGCATCTAAACCGGGGAAAATCTTTTCTAATCTTTCAATAATTCTCCCTGCTGCCTCTTCCTTTTTATCCTCGTATGCCTGCTGCGCAAGTCCTTCCCACTCTTCCATCCAACTCGAAGTAAAAGCGTGAACGATGTGATATCCTGCGGGAGCTAAATCCGGGTCGAGCACGGTCGGAATTGAAACCAAAACAGTTCCCTCCGGCGCTTCCATTTTGTCCCAATCTTCTAACAAAATGTGGTGGCAGGCACTACCGACAGGGATTACGCCTGCTTCCACTCCCAAATGCAAACTCAAGAAACTGGGGGCTTTTTGATAGCGCTGCTGCCATTTCTTTTCGCTAGCGGGCATCTCTTCTGCGGGCAGCAATTTCTCAAAAGTATCCCACCGCGTGGCGTTAGAAACTATCCGCTTTGCCCGGTAAACTTCGCCGGTTGCTAGCTCGACTCCGACAGCGCGGCCGTTTTCTGTAAGAATTTTTTTCGCCTTAGCTTTGTATTGAATTTTCCCGCCGCATTTTTCTAATCCTTCTACTAATTTTTGGGCAATTTGACCGACTCCGCCTTTGGGATAATTTATGCCGCCGTAATGTCTATCCGAAAATACCATTCCGGCGTTAATCATCGGCGTCAAGTCTGCGGGTACTACAGACCAGTAGTAGCATTCCATGTCGATAAATTTCAGCAAAGTAGGGTCTTTTATGTAGCGCCGCGCAATGTCGCCAGTATTTTGAGGCAGATATTTTACTAATCCCAAACAGGCTAAAGGATTCTGAAAAAAGACTCGAACTAGATATCCGGGTTCTTCTAGGGATAGCAATTCCATCCCGTTGAGGCAGTTGAAGACGTTCCAGCATTCGCCGTAAAATTTGTGGATTCCTTCGCGTTCGTGAGGGAACCTGTCTGTTAATTCTTGCAAGTATTTATCATAAGCCTGGGGAACTTCAAGTTCCAAGCCGCTGGGTAAGTGATAGTGAAGCTGTACGGGGTCGGGAATCGTTTCTAAGGTGACGTTGACTGCTTTCAGGGCGCGGGTGAGGAGGTTGGTGGTGCCGCGCTGTCCGAAGCCAAAAATCATGGAGGCGCCGACATCGAATCTGTAGCCTTCTCGATCGAAATATCCAGCGCTACCCCCCGGAATTGTATAGCTTTCGAGCACTAAAACTTTGGCTTTCTTAGCGGCTAACTGGGTGGCTGTCACGAGTCCGCCAATGCCGGAACCGATGACAATTACATCAAACTCTTGCTCTGTTGGGCGGGAGTTGGAAGAAAATAACTGGGATTGGGTAGGAGCTGACATTGCGTTAAAAATCTTAATAATTTCCATAATATTACAGTCGATCGCCCTCCCTCAACTGTGGCGTCTGCCATTTTCCCTTTGTATATGTAGCCTTCTGCCTTTTTTCCTCTTCCCTCTTCCATCGGACTTCTTCCTTCTTCTTTCCCCAAAAAAAATGCGGGAACAGTCTACCATTGCCGACTGCCCCCGTCTGCCGATCCTTTGAGAGGAGAACACTGAAAATTACTATAGCCTTGTTGCTAATTAATGTCAATACTATTAGAAAAATATTTCAATAAGCGGATGGAGACCTCCATCCGCGAATGGGTTGTAACGGACGGCTTGTGCTTGTCGCCACAGTCCGGCAGGAGTTTGAACTCGCGACGGCAATCTTGAAAATGGTGCTCTTCGGTCGATTCTCGCTCTCTGGGTTGTATGCGCCCTCAAGGATGTGATAAGTTGCACAGAGCGATCGATCGCCGGTTGGCGAAGTCCTCGAAGAAGATCGACCGCACCGCATAAAATCCCTCAAACCTAGCAATCTCCCCAATTTTCTAATGTCCCTGCAACTGCGCGTTTACGTTCCCCCGCATCCGTTAATTAAACACTGGCTGGCTGTCGCCCGCGACGCCGCCACCCCCTCGGTACTTTTTCGTTCTGCGATGACAGAATTGGGAAGGTGGCTGGCTTACGAGGCGATTCGAGAATGGCTGCCGACAGTGGAAACAACGGTGCAGACGCCTTTGGCAGAATGTCCGGCGACTTTTATCAACCCGGAAGCTCCGTTAGTTGTGGTACCGATTTTGCGGGCGGGTTTGGCACTGCTGGAAGGAATTCAGACGGTTGTGCCGCTGGCGTCGGTTTACCACCTCGGCATGGCAAGAAATGAGGAGACGCTGGAACCGAGTTGTTATTTGAACAAGTTGCCGGCGCAGTTTATCCCGGAAACGCGGGTGATAATTAGCGAGCCGATGCTGGCAACTGGCGGCACGATTGTGGCGACAATGCAGGAATTGACTGCACGGGGAATTGACCCAAACTTGATTCGGATTATCTCTGTGGTGGCTGCTCCTCCGGCTTTGAAGAGGCTGAGTGCAGAGTACCCGAGTTTGATTATTTATACGGCCACGATCGACGAAATGCTGAACGAACAGGGCTTTATTGTACCTGGTTTGGGAGATGCGGGCGATCGAACTTACGGTACGTGAACCAATCAGTCAGTCAGTCAATTTTAGATTTTAGATTTTAGATTGACTCGACAGATAAATCTGGGGGCTTGTATCCCTTTTTGGGTGCGGTGAGTTGTTCCAGGAATCAGTTGCTGAAATCTCGGGGGAAAAAGATGACCCTGGTTTCGTAAAAGCAGGTACAGAGAAAGTTAGAATCAAAAGTACAAGTCAAAAATAAATAGCGTTTAGCACTCATTGCCCGTGAAACTTGATTCTGTTCCGCCAAGCTTGTCTGCTTCTGACTCAGTAAACCTCAATTATGATTTGCCACAACAGGTACAAATACAAATAAAAGAGGTTTCTGAGATTTGTGCTGCTTTAAACCCGGAACCCGCTGAACTCTCAGTGAGTGCAAATCCCGATATTTGTCAGGAACAAAATAAACTGAAGTCGAAGCAGTGGGCAATTTTTGCTTCTACTTTTGCAACTATTTTTTTAGCTGAAATAGGAGACAAAACTCAACTCGCAATTTTGCTGATGACGGCTGAATCTCGGGAGCCTTGGATTGTGTTTGCCGGTGCGGGTTCGGCTTTGATAGCAACCAGTTTGCTGGGAGTTTTGCTGGGAAGGTGGCTGGCAAATCGGATTGCTCCGAGAACTTTGGAGAGAGCAGCAGGAGTGATTTTGCTGGGGATTGCGGCTGTTCTGCTGTGGGAAGTGCTGGGTTAATTGTCAATCGCCCTGACTTTAACCACCTTATATGGGCAAGGTGCGCCGAGGCGCACCCTACATATACTGTCCGAGATTTCTTAATTAACTAATAACTAAAAAACATGGATTGGCAACTTTTGGGAATAAGTTTTCTTACTGTTTTTTTGTCAGAATTGGGAGACAAAAGTCAATTAGCTGCGATTGCCCTCGGCAGCAGTTGTAACTCGCCTCGGGCTGTATTTTTCGGTACGGCGTCGGCGCTGCTGCTGGCGAGTTTAATCGGCGTTTTAGTTGGGCAAGGGACGGCAGAGGTATTGCCGGAGCGACTGGTAAAGGCGATCGCGGCGATCGGATTTGCGGTGATGGGCTTGCGCCTGCTGTGGCCAAAAGCAGATGTACCGGAAGCATCCGAGTAAGGCGCCGTCAGTCGATTTTAGATTTTAGATTTTAGATTTTAGATTTTCTCTACAGATGAATCTGGGAGTTTGAAAAAGAGTCTAAAATTTTTAGTTCTTTACGACAGGATTCGTTCGCAAGTATCCGTTTTTGGGCGGAGTCAGGAAACTTGACAGTAGAGTTATTGCATAAATGTTCGATCGGGAAACCGCAGATGGAACGCAGGTGCATTTCAAGATAGGAGAGCGAATGCCTGCAATTCAAGCATAGTTTACGATTGCTAAAATTTAATAAAAAATTAGCAGCGGGCGTGAATTCATGCCCGCTGCTAAAGGTTGAGTTTTTCTCAACTCAACATCTGAGGATTGTGTTGATTAAACTTGGTTTTGGTAGCACCAGCCGATCAGCGTACCGGCGACAGCCAACTTCAGCGCTTCCAAGCCAAAATAGCCTTGGTGCAGTAGATTCATCCCGGTAGGCACTTCTGCTGCGGAATCGAACAGATTTAGCTGCATTCCCAATGCGCTCATTTGGGGCGTCAGGGCGTAGGTGTCAATCAGGGCGATCGCCAGAAGTACCAATGATAATAAGATTGCTGTGCGGCTGCGCTTGCCGAAGTCACCGACTAAATTGCTCAAAACCATCAAACCCGTTGCCACCAGGCCCGAACAGATTAACTCAACGCGGTTGAATCCCCAGAACATTAAATTTCCGGCCGTTGCAAATTCGGGAGATGTCATCATGCCAGATACGTAGAGACTGGGCATAATTACTAGATCCAAAATCAGGCTAACGCTGGCCCAGAAAATTAAGGCCACCATGACAATTGCTTGCCAGCGAGGTTTGATTGATTCCACTCTTGATGTTGTAATAGCTGTCATATAATTAGACCCTCTAAAATTTTCTTCTGCCTTTTCTAGAGTTTAACTAACTTTTTTATAAAATCGTGTTAAGTATTTTTAAATTAATGGTAACTTTTGTGTAACAGAGCCTGAAGAATTGTTAAGCTCACTGATGTTTGTCATCACCTGCGTTAACTAATACTAATTCGGAAAAAGTACGGAATAAATTAATAATTACTCACAGAACTTACGCACTGCGACCAAAGACACCGGGTTTTTGACCGTGATTAAAGGCTATAACGTATGTTCATAAAAAAAACCGGGTTTCTGCGTCCAGAACTAACTCCTAATTTAACTGTATATGCCTAAATTTCAATTATCATCTTGGTTTCCCCGTCTCCCCCATCAAGTCTGGATTCTTGCCGCTGGCAGATTCCTCTCCCAAAGCGGCACCGGTTTTACTTTATTTTACGCGCCCATATTTTTTGTCGATGGCGTCGGTTTATCTGCTACTGCTGTTGGGATTGGTTTGGGTAGCGGTTCAGTTTCGGGAATATTCGGCAGAGTTTTGGGCGGTTCTTTTTGCGATTCCAAATTTTGGGGAAGGCGGCGAACTTTATTGCTGGCAGCAATTATTTCTGCTGTGGCTTCTTTTGTACTGGCGGCGACTAATGATTTCGCTGGCTTAATTGCAGGCAATTTACTGATGGGTTTGGGCGTGGGTTTGTATTGGCCTCCAACTGAGACGATGGTGGCGGATTTAACCGAGGGCGAACAGCGACAGGAAGCTTTTGCTTTGACGCGGCTGGCTGATAATTTAGGTTTGCAAGTTGGGATTATTTTGGGGGGTTTCTTGATTGAGGTAACGGGTAATTATCGATCGCTCTTTATTATTGATGGTATCTCGTTTTTAGTGCTATTTGCGGTAGTTGCGATCGCGATCGCCGAAACCTACAAACCAGCTAATTCAGGGGATAGAGGCAGCAAAAATCTGGAAAATGGCTGGATGGTGGCGCTGAGCGATCGAAGTCTTCTAGTTTATGCTTTAGTAAATACTCTTTTCACTCTATACATTTCCCAAATCCAAACCACGATGCCGCTCTACTTTAGCAAGTTTGTCGCGGTGGGGACGGAAAAAGGTTTTTCAACAGGTACAATTACCGTTTTGTTTGCTTTTAGCACGTTTTTAACTGTGGCTTTGCAACTGCCAGTTGTTAAAATTTTGAGGCCATTTTCCCATCCAAAAGCGTTGATGATTTCTGCGCTGCTATGGGGAATGGGATTTATTGCGATCGGCTTGACCGGAATGGCTGCAACTGGCAATCTATTGTTAGCTGTTTTAGGCTTGAGTTTTTTGTCGGTGGCGACTGTTGCTTATACGCCTTTTGCTTCGGCTTTGGTGGTGGATTTAGCGCCGGAGTCTTTGCGCGGCGTGTATTTGGCGGTTAATTCTCAGTGTTGGGCGATCGGCTATTTAATCGGGCCGCCGCTGGGCGGTTTGGCTTTGGATAGAGGTAAATTGGCGGCGGATAATTTTTGGTTGGGTTTGGCTTTGAGTGTCGGCGCTGCTATTGTTATTTTGCAAAAGCTCGATCGAATGTTAAAAAAATAGTTGCCTAAATACCTGTTCTGTGATAAATTTTTATCTCTTTTTTACAGAGCCTCGATCGAATGTTAAAAAAATAGTTGCCTAAATACTTGTTTTGTGATAAGTTATCCTGCTATTTCTTATGAAAAACATAATAATTATGAATTAAAAACTTTGTGTTTGTGGATGCCAAATAGATTTATAATTCTCGAAACGTAAGAGCAATTTTACAATCTATTTTGTGAGGAGTTGTAATGAAAGCACATCTACTCTTTAGTGCTAGCGGAATAGGTTTAGTTTATTTACTTGTCGGTTCTCTACCATTGGCAGCGATGCCTCTCGTCCCTGAGAAACAGACATTAGGTACTGAAGGATTGAAAGAATTAGAGACTCAAATCAGCCTGGATAAAAGTAGTGTTGACAATGCGGTCAAAATTCCGGGAATAGATGAATTAAAACCCGCCGATGCGGTGGAAGTTGAAAACACGGGCGAGCGCCCCGTCTCAACAGCCAAGGAACTCGCCCCTCTCCCCCAAGACAGTCCTCAACTCAATGGGCCACAAACAGCAACATTTACCGCAGAAAATACGTCGGAAAACTCATTAAAGTTAGCTGAAAAACCAGCCAACTCAGAGCCGGCATCAGTTACAGAAGAAATATCTGTTACCCCTTCCCAAAACCAGCAGACACCAGCAGAATTTACGGCAGAAACATCAGTCGTTCCTGCCCAAAACCCACCCGCACCAGCTATTGCCCAAACAGGCATATCTGCACCAGTACCAGCAGAAACTTCTACTGCCCAAAAGTTGGCTGAAATCGAAAACAGCAGTTCCTTAGAACCCGCAGCAACCAACAGCGAAACCGAGGGGTCGATCGAACTACAACAAGTAACATCTGTATCTCAACTCTCCGACGTGCGCCCGACGGACTGGGCATTTCAAGCCCTGCAATCTCTAGTAGAAAGATACGGCTGCATAGCAGGATATCCAGACGGCACATTCCGAGGCAATCGGGCAATGACTCGCTACGAATTTGCCGCCGGTTTAAACGCTTGCTTGGATAAAGTTAGTGAGCTAATTAAAACAGGTACAACCAATTTAGCTACCAAGGAAGACTTAGCCGCATTGCAAAGATTGCAAGAAGAATTTGCAGCAGAATTAGCCACTTTGCGGGGTAGAGTCGATGCTTTAGAATCTCGTACAGCCGAACTAGAAGCCAATCAATTTTCGACAACAACTAAACTCAGTGGCGAAGCAATTTTTAGCGTTGCCGATACTACCAAAAACAATAACAGCGATACTCAGACAGTCTTAAACTACCGAGTGCGCTTGAATCTGCTGACCAGTTTTACAGGCAAAGATACCCTAATAACTGGCTTGCAAGCTTACAACATTCGCAGCTTCGGCCCTAATTTAGGTTTGTCAACAGGGGCATTTAGTGCTTTGTCCGACAGTCAGGCAAAGCTGAGTTTTGAACCGCAATTTCCAGGAATTAATCCTGAGACTCTATCTAGCGTTGACGCTAATACTGTTGAACTTTACAAGCTGCTTTACGTCTTTCCAGTTTCTAATAGTATCACTTTATTTGCCGGCCCGAAAGCAGAAACTTCTGACGCTTTTCAAGCAATCACTCCCTTTGCTGGAGAAGGGCAAGAAGCCGTCTCTAGGTTTGCAGGTTATAACCCTGTAGTCCGCGTATCCGGTGGCACTTCAGGCAGGGGTTTGGCATCAGCAGGCGGGTTTATTTGGAACATTTCCCGCAAGCTTAATCTCACAGCTTTGTACGGCAGTGCAAATGCAGCCTTGCCCGTTGATTTAGGCTTTCCAGCCACGCCTTTAGGAGCAGGTGCATTTGAGGGAAGTACGGTGGCTGCGGCGCAGTTAACTATTAAACCTACCAGCAGTATCGACATAGGTTTAAATTACGCTTACAGTCGCCACAAAGTGAATATTCTTGCTACAGGATTAGGTGATGCCGATTTGGGTTCTATTTTGGGATCGGATAGAGAACCTGTTAACGGTGGCGTGAGGATAAATTCCTTTGGCGGTACCGCAACTTGGCGGTTTTCTCCGAAAATTGCTATTTCTACCTATGGAGGTTGGATAGTTGCTGACGCTGAAAGAAGCAATGCTTCTACAACTTTCACCAGTTGGATGGTAGGTTTCCATTTCCGGGATTTGTTCGCACAGGGCAATAATGCAGGTATTCTGTTTGGACAGCCACTCGATCGCGATTCAGTAAGTGGCGGTGCTCGCTTTCAGCAAAACAGAGCAACTCCTTACCATTTAGAAGCTTATTACCGCTTCAAAGTCAACGATAATATCAGCATTACACCCGGAGCTTTTGTGCTGTTCAATCCTGAAGGAACTAAGGATAATGACACTGTAGGGGTGGGAGTCCTGCGCACAACTTTTACCTTCTAAAGGCAATCGCGATACTATCTGCAATTACCAGGAATTGATACTGTTGCCACTTAAGCAGTGCTGGGTGCATCTCACTTTTGCGAATGTGTCAAAAAAAAGTTAAAATGAAAAAGCTAGTAAAATCGTCAAATAAAGATGAGGTAAATAGAATGACACCCTCGGACCAACAACAGCTAAAAGCCCACTTAAAAGCGGTAGCAAAAATTCTTTACAGAAATACAGAGTCAACCGAGTTAAAAAGTTTTGAAAGTATAGAAAAATCAGTCCGTCAGAAAATGTTATCAGAAGTTGGTCCAGAAATAGGTAACTTTTTTTTTCAGCAGTATCAGGAATTAAAACAGGAAAACCCCGAAAAATAAAATCAATAATCGGCTCGCTCGACATTACAGATAATCAGGCAAAATATTTTGGCTTAAAAGCTTACAGTCAATTTAGTCCACTGATGGAAAACTGCTGTCTTTTAATCACTGCTAACGAATCTTATCAAATGGCAGAAAAAGATTTGGAAAAATTTACGGGTATCAAAATTTCTCACAGTACATTACAAAGATTAGTCAATCGACAAGAATTTGAATTACCTACATCTCAACAAGGAGTCAAAGAAATTACATTGGATGGCGGTAAAGTCAGACTACGCAACGAAACCAAGGGGGAGAGCTGTTACTGGAAAGACTATAAAGCCGTGTGTTTAGATAATGTTTATTCGGGAGCATTTTTTCAAAATAATCAAGATTTAATTGATTGGACTAATAGCCAAAAATTACTACACCCTATGTATTGCATAGGAGATGGCCATGCCGGGATTTGGAACATATTTAAAGAAATTGGAGATAATGAACAAAGACAAGAAATCTTAGATTGGTATCATATCAAAGAAAATCTCTACAAGGTAGGTGGTTCAATAAAACGATTGAAATCAGCAGAAAATATGTTATGGAAAGGCAAACTTGATGAAGTTATAGATTTATTTAAAGACTTTAAAGGTAAAGCATTTAAAACGTTTTGCAATTATTTAGAGACCCATCGCTGCCGAATAGTAAATTACCAATACTACCAAGAAGAATCCATAAGTTCGATTGGTTCTGGAACAGTGGAATCAACAATAAAACGCATTGGATTAAGAGTGAAAATATCGGGAGCGCAATGGAATATTGAGAACGTTTCCTCTATCCTTGCTCTTCGCTGTGCTTATCTCAACGGTCAACTTTCAATTTGATATATGTGCCAAAGTGAGATGCACCCAGCAGTGCTAACCTAGATAGGACTTACGCACGAGTACGCATGGGGGCCGAGAAACCGGGTTTTTTTACGAAAAGACGCGTTCGAGCATCGCATACTTAGTAAAAAACCCGGTTTCTGAGCGTCAGAGTGCGTGCAGGACGGCAATTATCAATTACCAATTATCGATGCCCAATTACCGATTATTTTCGTCGATCGTCCAATTTGCGGTAAACTGCTCTCAAATCAACTTGATGGTGAGCCAAAGCAACCAAAGTGTGATAAAATAAATCCGCAACTTCCCCAGCAATTCCATCTTTATCGTCATCTTTGCAAGCCATCACAACTTCCGCCGACTCTTCGCCAATTTTCTTGAGAATCTTGTTGTCGCCGCCCTCGAACAACTTGCAAGTATAAGAACTTTCGTTAGGATGGTCGCGGCGATCGCAAATTACCTCAAATAATTGAGATAACATATCTCCAGGCGGCGGTACAATTTCTCCGTCAACTTGGTGAAAACAACTTCTTTCTCCGGTGTGACAAGCAATATCTCCGACTTGTTCGACTGTTACCAACAAAGCATCGCTATCGCAATCGTAACGCAGCCCTTTGACATTTTGAACGTGTCCCGAAGTCGCGCCTTTGGGCCACAATTCGGAACGAGAACGACTCCAAAACCAAGTTTGACCGGTTTCCAGGGTTTTTTGCAGCGACTCCCGGCTCATCCATGCCATCATCAACACCGTACCGTCCAAATAATCTTGGACGATCGCCGGCACTAAACCGCGATCGTCGTAACGAATCTTTTCAATTGGGATCGATCGGCTCAAACTCGATAAATCATTAGTAGACATAATTTTATTTCAACTTGGTAATATAGATTAACGCTTTCCTGTCGGAGATTTTTTTTAATTAACCGCAGAGAAGGCAGAGGACGCAGAGGAAGAGAAGAGAGGAGTTTGAGGAAGTGATGGACAAATTGTCAAGAAGTATTTTACAAAATATTACACTTTAGGGCGATTCCCTACGGGATAGCTTCGCTTCACGGTGCTAGTGCGACAAAGCCTAAAAAACCCAAGCTAGTATTGCTACCCATTGGTTTGTACCCTAAAATCTATTAGAATAGTTTCCTTGAATCGACCTAACCTTTATGTTGAACTGGCTATAAAATTATTCTACCAACAACAGACGTTCACTAAGGAGAAAACATTGGTTTCCACAACCTTGAAAACTACCAAATCAGAAGAAATTTTCGCCGCCGCCCAGAAGTTGATGCCAGGTGGCGTCAGTTCCCCCGTCCGCGCCTTCAAATCTGTAGGCGGACAGCCCATCGTCTTTGACAGGGTAAAAGGAGCTTACATTTGGGATGTTGACGAAAACCAATACATCGACTACGTAGGCACTTGGGGCCCGGCTATCTGCGGCCACGCCCACCCAGAAGTCATCAAAGCCCTTCACGAATCTTTAGAAAAAGGTACGAGTTTCGGAGCACCGTCGCTGTTAGAAAACGTGCTCGCGGAAATGGTCATCGATGCGGTTCCCAGCATTGAAATGGTGCGATTTGTCAACTCCGGCACCGAAGCCTGCATGGCCGTTTTGCGGCTGATGCGAGCCTTCACCGGGCGCGATAAACTGATTAAATTTGAAGGCTGCTATCACGGGCACGCCGATATGTTCTTGGTAAAAGCAGGTTCCGGCGTGGCAACTCTGGGTCTTCCAGACTCCCCGGGCGTTCCGAAATCCGTTACCGCCAACACCCTCAACGCTCCCTACAATGACTTGGAAGCAGTAAAAGCTTTATTTGCCGAAAATCCGGGCGAGATAGCAGGGGTAATTCTCGAACCAGTTGTGGGCAATGCCGGATTTATTACCCCGGATGCAGGTTTTCTCGAAGGCCTGCGGGAAATTACCAAAGATAACGGTGCTTTGTTAGTTTTTGATGAAGTAATGACCGGTTTCCGCATTGCCTACGGCGGCGCCCAAGAAAAATTCGGCGTTACCCCGGATTTGACAACTTTGGGTAAAGTTATCGGCGGCGGTTTGCCGGTGGGAGCTTACGGCGGACGGCGCGATATTATGGGGATGGTGGCTCCTGCTGGGTCGATGTATCAAGCAGGTACGCTTTCGGGTAATCCTTTGGCGATGACTGCTGGGATTAAAACTTTGGAATTGCTGCAAAAACCCGGTACTTACGAACAGTTGGATAAGATTACGAAAAAACTGTCCGACGGATTGCTAAAAATTGCTAAGGAAGCCGGACACGCGGTTTGTGGCGGGCAAATTAGCGGGATGTTTGGCTTGTTTTTTGCGGCTGGCCCGGTTCACAATTACGATGATGCGAAAAAGTCGGATTTGACTAAGTTCAGCCGCTTTCACCGGGGAATGTTGGAGCACGGAATTTATCTTGCTCCTTCGCAGTTTGAGGCGGGATTTACTTCTTTGGCTCATACTGATGAAGATGTCGATCGAACTTTGGCCGCAGCGCGTGAAGTGATGGCGAGTATTTAACGTGTGTAGTAAGGACATTCGTCCTTAAAACTCAGGAATAAATGATTGAAGTCCTTGCTGTTTTTTGGCAGTAAGGACTTTAATTTTTAACTGGTACACAATCCGCGTTAAAAACCTCTCGATCGGGGCTTGCGCAGGGGGCTAGAAAGCTGATTTATACGAGATTTTGCCACGACTCACGAGAAATATACGAAAAAACTGGCTTTCTGAGGTATTGTTTTTTTGCGATGACCTACTTAATGAAAAATGACTAATGACTGCTGAGTCATGAGACTTAAATTCCATACATTCGCTCTCCTATCTTGAGATGGCTTTGCGTTGCATATGCGGTTTCCTATCGCTCAAAATTTTATGCACTAAGCCTCCTGGCTACTGACTACTGACTGCTGACTAATTCAATTATTGATAAATTCACCTTCACAGATAATCGAGTCTCTGTTCTCCAAATCTTCTTGATTCCAGACCGCGTTTAATGCTGCGGAACTTAAGGAAGTTGACATCGTATTTAATGTTGTGTTGTAGTATTCTACAGCATTATTAAGTTCCACCTGCGGCGCTTCTTTGAAGTACGAATTAATATCAGGCGTACAACGCTGGGCTTGGTAGTATACATAAGCTTCAGCATTAATGCACATTACCAAGTAAAAATCCTTATTTGCTGCCGTCACATCTCCGAGTTTATAGAGCGCTAAACCCCGGTTGAGATAAGCTTTAACATAGTTCGGATCGAGTTCCACTGCTTTGTCAAAGTCTTCAATTGCAAGCTGCATTTGTTTTAATTTATAGCGAACGCAACCTCTGTTATAATACGCATAAACATTTTGTGGATCGATGCCCAGTGCAGTGTTGTAATCGGCGATCGCCTGCGTGTTGTCTCCTAATTGGTGATAACAGAGACCGCGATTTATGTAAGCTTTGATATATTTAGGATTCAACCGCAGCGTTTCGTTAAAGTTCTCCGTTGCCGCCTCTTTTTCTCCCAAAAGGTAGTAAGCGCGCCCCCGGTTGTAATAGGTTTTATAATTGTGGGAATTGATAGAGAGAGCTCGATTGTAGTCTTCTATTGCTTCTTCGTAATGTCCTAAATTAGCAAGTACGAGTCCTCGGTTGTTGTAGATAGCGTGGTTTCCAGGCTTACTTGCTAAAGCACAGTTGAGATCGTCAATGGCTTTTTCGTGTTCTCCGAGATGGCGCCAAGCATTGCCTCGATTCAGGTAAGCCTCGAACAAATTAGGATTGATATCTAGCGCTTGGCTGAGGTCTGCGATCGCTTTCTGGTAGTCTTTCATGTAATAGTAGACTAAGCCGCGATTGTTATAGGCTTTGGCATCGGCAGGGTTGAGTTGCAGGATGCGATCGAAATCGTCGATCGCCGCTTCATAGTTTCCTTTCTTGGCGCTGTGCAAACCGCGCTTGTAAAATTGTTTGAGGTTCATAGGTCAACTTTCAGGAGTGCTTGATTCTGGGGGTTGATTCCTTTGCTGCCAGTTTTGAGTTGAACAACGGTTAAACTTCTCTTTTTGTGCCACCCGTTATTAGATTACCCTCAAATTGATTGTAGGCTATCTACCGGAAACAGGATTTTAGGTTCATTTTAACAGCAGTTAAATCCTGTGGAAAGAGTCTGCACCTCGGCTGGATTTACTTCGTCAGTTCCATTGTTTAGGCGATCGGCTCGATCTTAAAAGCCTAGTTTTAGTTGGTGTTCTGTGTCTCTTGATGCGGCTGCGATCGGCTCGCTCGCCAAATTAAGTTTGAGACAGCTACTCAGTATAAATTGTTGCACCTACTCCCACGGAGTAAACTTTATATTTTTTTGAGAAACTTCGTCTCAGTATTTGCAGCAGCACGTCTCTACAAAATTTTGTTGCCTAATTACGAATTACCGATTGATTTCCTCTTCCACATAAACAGTCAATTTCTCCAAATCTGGAAGTTCGATCAATTCTTGTTCTTTTTCCTTAACCGACACGGGCATCATCACAGGTTTACGGTGTTCGATCCAGCAACTCGCCAGCGGTAAAGTTTGTTCCAAATCTTCCAAAGGCCTCGGAATTACCATCACCGCGTTCAACTCGCCAATTCGCTCAGCTTCGTACATCCCGGCTTCTACGGCTACTGCTACATCTGCAACTGCACCGCGAATAATTGCCGTGCACAAACCGGCGCCGATTTTCTCGTAAGCTGCCAAGTGTACGTCTGCGGATTTGAGCATAGCATCGCAAGCGCCGACCATTGCCGGAAATCCCCGGGTTTCGAGCAAACCGATCGCCTGATTGCTAAGCCGAGAATAATTGCCGCTTTCCGAAAGCTCAGTCAGGCGAAAGCCGATCGGCAAAACCACTTCCAAATTAGCCAAAGGCCTAGGAATCACCAACTTAGAAACAAACTGCCCGAACTGTTCGGCTGTTTGAGCTCCAGCTTCCACAGCCAAACGCACATCCGAAATTCTGCCGCGGACGATCGCCGTACAGTGACCAGAACCAATTTTTTCGTATCCTACTAAAATCACTCCTGCCGACTTCAGCATCATGTCAGCAGTCCCCACGATTGCCGGAAAACTCTTGGTGGATACCAAACCCAAAGCAGTGTCTTTGAAGTATTCCTGGCGCTGCGATCGCTCTTCGTGACTGTTACGATCTGTTTGTCCGTCCATCTTCTATTACCTTTAGAAACTTCCCAAAATAAAAATTTGTTGATAGTTTATAGTTTCTCAGATGAGAAGACCGACTGCACGAGCTACAAGACACAGATTGCTGCGGCAAGGCCTGACAAATTGCTGAGCTACCAATAATATGAGATTACCTATTTATATTTGATCTTTCTGCCTTCAGCATAGCTGCCTTTTGCCGAAATGACGGCTACCCGGAACCGCCCGATAGAGTTTGACCGTTTTCGTCCGATCGATTAAAAGCTTGCCGGTGCGGAAACAGCGTCCCCAACAGCCGATTGATGTGAGCTTGACCGTACAGAATAGTTGGCGTCTCCCCTGGTTGCGGAGGCTCTGCGGCGGTGGATTCCGGCGGCTCTGTGGCAGTCTCCGGCGCAGTTTGAGGCGGTGTTTGGGGGGGTTGTGGGGGCTCGATCGGCTCGATCGGTCGATCGACTGGTGGCGTAGTGGCTTCGGGGGTTTCTGGTGATGTTGGCGCTGCTGCGGTTGCTTCTGCGGCCGCTTGGCGGCTGGTATCTCCGATTAGAGAACCTGCTGGTATAATTTGCATTTGGTCGATACAAGGATCGATCAGTGTCGTCCCCGCCCCAATACAGGCATTTGCCCCGATCGTTCCCGCACCTACCACTAGCACCCCTGCACCCAGAATAACGCCCGCCTCGATTTGCAGATTACCTTCACGGGCGTGAAGGATAACTCCCATACCGATACAGGCACCGGCGGCGATCGAGATCCGGCTGCCCAAATCTGCTTGCAGGATTGCTCCAGGGGCGATCGCCGCACCCTCATTCACAACTACATCGCCACTCATCAAAATCTGAGAGTTGCTACTTAATTGCAGTGGCGATAAATACATTCGACTTCACCATGAAAGGAGCTATTTTTTTCGATAAAAGGACTTTAAATTATGGGTTTTTTCGACTGATAAATTTAACCATGTCAATCTAAGAAACGATAATTTACTAATACTGAGAAGCTTGATGCTTTAACGTTTTATAGAAACTTTCAGAAGATTCTAGATTTTGACCAACATTTCTCAATCGAGCTTTATAACTATCTCAAATCCAACTTCCATCCGCTGGGGTTTCTCCCGTTGGCCCCTGTGCGAGGGCTTAACGGGAGAAACAGGCTAATTACCAGGCAAATTAAGGTCGTTGGATAATTTCTTCGAGTACCCGGCGCTTAGCCTTGGAGTCGATGCCAAGCAAGCGGACGTACTCGCCGCTGTGTTCTTTGAGACAGCTTTCGAGGGCGGAAATCACTTCGGATTCGCGGTTGGATGCGATCGGCGCGCAACTGCTCCAAGAACCGGTGCGGAAACGGCGCGCGTCGGCGTGTTCCGAGCCAATTTTGTAGCCTTGGGAAAGCAGGTTGCGGATTTGGTCGATCGTCTTGCCGGTCAAACTTCCGCTGCTGGGCGCCGAACCAGTTGAAGCTGCTTTGTATCCCGATGTTGCTGCCTGCTTAGATGTTGCTGCCGGCTTAGCCGATTGACCAACCGGGCCGTCGGGACGCTGAATAATTTCTTCAACTATGCGCCGCTTAGCTTTCGGGTCAATCCCGATCAAGCGCACGTACTCGCCCGGGTACTCGTTCATCACAGCTTCCAAAGCGGCGATCGCCTCAGATTCGTTTCTGACTTGCAGCGAAGCCCCGCTTTGCCAAGAACTGGTGCGGAAGCGGCGCGCGTCGGCGTGTTCCGTCCCCACCTTGTAGCCTTGAGCTAGCAAGCCGCGAACCTGAGCCACTGTTTCGGCACTCAATTTTCCGCTTGACACGGAACCGCTATTGTGGTGTGAAGCTTGTTGTGCAACTTTACCGTTAGATTGGTGAGTTTTCGCACCGTTAGAACCGTTAGAGCCGTTGTCTCCCGGTCTTTGGACGATTTCTTCTAGTACGCGGCGCTTGGCTTTGGTGTCAATCCCGATCAAGCGGACGTATTCTCCTTGGTGCTCAGCCATGCAAGCTGACAGAGCCGCGATTACTTCAGAGTCGCGCTTTGAGGAAATCGGGCCGCAAGTGCGCCAAGAACCGGTCCGGAAGTGTCGCACGTCGGCGTGTTCGGCTCCCACGCTGTATCCTTGAGCTAGTAAATTGCGGATGCTATCGGCTAGAGAAGAACTCAATTGGGTGCCGGCATGGGTAGAATATTTGGTTTGAGTCATATTTGGGTTTTTAGTTTGTTCGTTGCGAATTGGTGCTAGACAGGCGATGTTCTCAGCGCAGCGATAACCCGTTCTCAGAGCGTCATTGATGCCGATGACATGGGTCGCAAATTGAACGTCAGAATCTAGAACGTCAGGCAAGCGATCGGCTTGCTTCTGATTAGTGATGATGGCTCCCGAAGGTACGTACTTACCGGGGGGAATCTCCACATCTTTAATTAGTACGTGCATCATGACAATGCAGCCGTTGCCCACTCTGGCATTGAACACCGTAGAGCGAAAGCCGATAAAGCACTCGTCGCCCACGTAGGCAGGGCCGTGAATTAAACTCATGTGGGTGAGGGAAGTATTTTTCCCCACCCACACAGAATAGGATTTATCGTCGTCTCCTGTGACTCGGCCTTGTTCTAGGCCGTGAATCACTACTCCGTCTTGAATGTTGCTTCCTTCTCCAATATAAAAAGGAGTGCCTTCATCGGCGCGGATAGATGTCCCGGGGGCAATCATCACATTAGAACCGATATGCACATCCCCAATAATGTTAGAAAAGGAATGTACGAAGGCGGTGTCGTGAATTTTAGGCTCAGCCAAGTTTTTCGACCAAGGCGTCGGGGGAGCCGCAACGTTGCGGACTGCCATAAATTAAGTTCTCCTAAGCTGAAAAATCTTTTTGTTAGTTGTTAGTTGTTAGTTGTTAGTTGTTAGTTGTTAGTTGTTAGTTATTCTTCCACTAACTGCTAACTGCTAACGGTTGCAACTAGCGGTACGGGTCGTCTTTTTTACTGTAAATGAGGCGATTTTCTACATTGACAGTATCTATAATGCCTACTACCAGAGCATCGATCGGACGGTTTTCGCTCCCGGGCGCGATCCGGGCTGCGCTGCCTCGGGTCACTAAAACCCATTCATCGATACCAGCGCCCACACAGTCAGCGGCTACCTCATATCCGGGAACTGGGGAACCTTCCTCATCGATGAATTGCAGCAGTAGAAATTTCGATCCTCTCAGTGTCGGCTCTTTTTGGGTACTGACAACTGTGCCGAGAACTTTGGCCATTTGCATTTTAGGTAATAGGTAATAGGTAATTGGTAACTGTCATTTTTACACTGTCACTTGTCTTTTTTTAATTAGCTTTACTCAGTCCGCTGTCCGCCGTTTAGAGTTCTTCGTCTAGTAACTAATGAATGACTAATGACTAATGACTAATAACCAATATCCCATGCCCTCCTCAATTAAAAATTAAAAATGCTAAATCAAAAACATCGCGATTTTTAATTTTTAATTTTTAATTACCTAATGCCCCTTTGCCGATCGCCTATCTTACGATCTGTTGAGAGGGCGAATGCCGCTTACGCCTTCGCGGAACTGTTCTACAGCTTCGGTGTAGCGAATCGGCAGCACGTACTCCAAGTTTTCGTGAGGGCGGGCGATAATGTGGGTGGACATCACTTGTCCGCCGTTAACCCGCTTCACTGACTCTACTCCAGCGGCGACCGAAGCTTGCACTTCCGAGACATCTCCTCTGACAATGACTGTAACGCGAGCGCTACCAATTTTTTCGTAGCCTACCAAGGTGACGCGGGCTGCTTTGACCATCGCGTCAGCAGCTTCTACAACTGCGGGGAAGCCTAAGGTTTCGATCATGCCAACTGCAATTGCCATTGGTTTTACTCCTGATTGAATATTTGGGGAACTAAACAGTTAATTTTTGACGATCGCACTAATTTTCGTCAAACGAAATTTCTGTGCGCAAAGAACTTAGTAGCCTCGGAACTGTTCTACTGCTTCTGTATACCGAATCGGCAGAACGTATTCTAGGTTTTCGTGGGGGCGAGCGATAATGTGGGTAGAGACGACTTCTCCGCCGTTCACCCGCTTGACGGATTCCACTCCAGCGGCCACTGAGGCTTGGACTTCCGACACGTTGCCGCGCACAATTACGGTGACGCGGGCGCTGCCGATTTTTTCATAGCCCACGAGGGTAACGCGGGCAGCTTTGACCATAGCATCGGCAGCTTCCACAACAGCGGGAAAACCTTTTGTCTCAATCATTCCCACGGCAATTGACATTTTTGAATCTCCTAGAGGATTAGTGAAATTACCGTTACAAATCTTTGAGAAATCTAAAAATTTGGACGGGGAGGCCCACATTATTTAGTAATGCAGTGTAAAGCTTCCTATTCTTTAAGAATAGGGGAAGCTGTCCACCTTGACAATATAAACTAACATCATAATGTTTAATAACAAAAATTAAAATTTTTTATGTTACTTCAAATAATTTAATATTTATTTAATAAAGTTAATATAAAAACGAGTAGATGCCGACAGGGATCGGGGATTAGAGTAAGTAACAATACTTATCAAGTAGAGTTCGGTATGTGAAGCCGGAGCTGAGCATTGCCGGGAAACTTGGGGATTTCAAAAAGGGGGATCGCGGGGAAATCGGCAAAAAAAGCAGTCTTGGCCGATCGGCAGGCATTTTTTTCTTTGAGTGCCGAGCCTGCTCAGTCGGTAATTTTGTATTGAGATAATTATCTGTTTTGATGCTTTAATGTATAGTTAATCTTGTTGAGTGCAAATTATTTTGCCAGAACTATACGATCGGCTTTAGTTAAAGTTTTAGGGTATCGCACGATCGCCCGCGACTGTTTTTGTATAAACGCAGCCGGTAATTTGAAGTTTAAGGGATAGATTAAATGACTCAATTTCTCCTCCAAGCCTGTTGGTGGGTACCTTTATATGGCTTAATAGGCGCAATTTTAACTTTGCCGTGGTCTACGGGAACCGTTCGCCGAACAGGCCCGAGACCGGCAGCTTACTTCAATTTGCTGATGACGGTGTTGGCTTTCATACACGGGTCAGTTATTTTTACAGCGACTTGGGATCGACCGCCCCAACAGTTGCTAGTGCACTGGGTGCAAGCAGCAGATTTAGATTTGTCTTTTGCAATAGAAATCTCCACGGTCAGCGTGGGAGCAATGGAGTTAGTTAGTGTTCTGAGTTTGCTAGCACAAATTTACGCTCTAGGCTACATGGAAAAAGACTGGGCGCTAGCTCGATTTTTTGGGCTGATGGGTTTTTTTGAAGCGGCAATTAGCGGCATTGCCATTAGCGACTCGCTGCTTATAACTTACGCTTTGTTGGAAGTGCTGACGCTTTCAACTTACTTGCTAGTCGGGTTTTGGTACGCTCAACCGCTGGTAGTAACAGCCGCTAGAGATGCGTTTTTGACAAAGCGTGTAGGAGACGTGCCGCTGCTGATGGGAGTAGTGACGCTTTCAACTTTAGCGGGAAGTTTGAATTTTTCCGATTTGGAAAAATGGGCGGAAACTGCAACTTTGTCTCCCGTAGTGGCGACTCTTTTAGGTTTGGCTTTAATCTCCGCACCTACGGCCAAGTGCGCTCAATTTCCCTTCCATTTGTGGCTCGACGAGGCGATGGAAGGGCCCAACCCGGCTTCGATTATGCGGAATACGGTAGTTGTGGGCGCTGGGGCCTATGTTTTGATTAAACTTCAGCCTGTTTTAGCGCTGTCGCCGATCGTAGAGGGGGTGCTGGTGGTTTTGGGCGCGGTGACTGCGGTTGGCGCTTCCTTGGTGGCGATCGCCCAAATCGACATCAAAAGAGCACTATCGCATTCTACCAGCGCTTCTTTGGGTTTGGTGTTTATCGCCGTGGGGCTAAATCAAGTTGACATTGCTTTGCTGTTGCTGTTCGCGCACTCGATCGCCAAGGGTTTATTATTCATGAGCGTAGGGTCAATTATTACCACAACTAACACTCAAGATTTAACAGAAATGGGTGGGTTGTGGTCGAAGATGCCTGCCACGACTACGGCTTATTTAGTAGGCGCTGCGGGGATGGTAGCGCTGTTGCCTCTGGGCAATTTTTGGGCGATGCGCCGCTGGCTCAACGGTTTTTGGACGGTGCCTTTGTGGCTAGTAATTGTGTTGCTTTTGGTTAATGGTTTGACGGCGCTAAATTTAACTCGCATTTTCGGTTTAGTGTTTGTCGGAAAACCGCAGCCGAAAACTCGCAGAGCTCCAGAAGTTGGTTGGCCTATGGCTTTGCCAATGGTAATTTTGACGGTGATGGGACTGTTAGTGCCTTGGATGTTGCAGAAGTGGCAACTATTAATTAGTTGGAGCGGGCCTTGGTCGGAAACGGGAGATTTTGATGCTTTAAATTTGCTTTTGAAGACGCTGGATACGCCGCTGTTGATGTTATCTGGGTTGATTGGCTGTGCGGTTGGGGTGGCGATTTATTGGTACGGGGTGTTACCTCGACCGGTACGGCTACCTGTTCCGGTTTTGCAGGATTTGTTTGCTTACGATTTTTATATCGATCGAGTTTACCGCTTGACTGTCGTTTGGGCTGTGGCTTCTATTTCTAAAATCAGTGCTTGGACTGACAGGTATTTGGTGGACGGGGCGGTGAATTTGTTCGGTTTGGCGACAATTTTCAGCGGCGAAGGGTTGAAGTACAGCGGCACCGGTCAGTCGCAGTTTTATGTGTTGACTATTGCGTCGGGGGTTGCTGTGTTGCTGGGGTTGATTATTTGGCAGTTTTAAACTGTAGAGGTCGGCAGATGATTTTCTTCTGGGTTTGTCTGCTTTCGATCTAATTTTATGCAACTTTAAACCGCAGATGAGGGCAGATGAACGCAGATGATTTTCTTCTGGGTTTGTCTGCTTTTTTATCTAATTTTACTTAAACTTGATCGACCACAATTCGGCAACCGGAACTTCCCAACCGGGCAAAATATCGGGAATTCCAATCGTGTCGCCATCTCTCAATACAACTGGCTCGGCTTTCGTAGTGTAAATTGTTACTTGGCGCTTGTCCGGGTCGATTAATATTCCGACTTTGGCTCCGCTTTCGATGAATGATAGAATTTTTTATCGCAGGAGTTTGAGGCGATCGGACTGAGATTTGATTTCTACAACTAAGTCGGGAACGAGTTCGGCAAAATACCTTTTACTTTGTTTGAGGCCATAGGCAGCCACAAATGAAACATCGGCAACTCTCTGATCGGAATTGGGGAGGATAAACCCGCCGCTAGACTCAAACACTCGTCCGAGTTTGCGGGGTTTAACCCAGTTGCCCAAAAGTCTGACTAACTCTGCCCCTATTTCGCTCGATACAATGTCTGATGGGCCCATAATGATAATCTTTCCGTCTACGAGCATTGGTGACAAGTTAAGACTTAATTGCATTTGTCAATCAGTAATATTACTCAAAAAAACTGCTTTTTTAGGAGTGGAAAATTCACGATTTGAGAGAGAGTAGGTATAAATATCACCCTCGGCACGATCGCACGATCGCCCAAATCTCAGTTTTATGCCCAAAATCCGAGTAAAGGTTGAGCATAATTGCTGATTGACAAATGCTTTCTTAGTTTAACTTGTTACCAATGGTCTACGAGTTCTAATTGGTAGTCTAGATGTGCTTCGCAGAGTATACTTTCCAGTTGTTCCAAGTCGGCAACTGTTAAGGGGGTGGAAGGATACTCGGATTTAATTTGCAAATCTTCCCGATCTGTGAGACTTTCTGTAAGAGTTGAGGTCATGGGACGGTTCCAAATACATCTGAAGCTATGTTAAGAAAAAAAATAGCCGATCGCTTTTATATTTAGTTGCTTTGCGTTAATGTTAAATATAGTTTAAAAATCTGTAGTAAAGGAAAGTTTTAATTGATGCTCAGTGCTTTAATCTGGATACCAATGTTGGCTGCCACCGTGATTGGGTTGTGGCCCGGTTCAGTGAGTTCTAAAATAGTTCGGAATGCCGCGATCGCCATTGCGGGCATAACTTTGATTCTCTCGGTGATTTTGGCAGTTCAGTTTGATCCCAGTACGAGTCAGTTGCAGTTTTCGGAATTTATTCCTTGGATAGATGCTTTGGGATTGAATTACAATCTCGGCGTTGATGGTTTGTCTCTGCCTTTGGTAATTTTAAATACTCTGCTGACAGGGGTGGCAATTTACGCTACGGATGAGTCGATCCGCAGACCTAGATTTTATTATTCTTTGATTCTGTTAATTACCGGCGGCGTAACGGGGGCTTTTTTATCTCAAAATTTGCTGCTATTTTTCCTGTTTTTTGAGATAGAATTGATTCCGCTTTACTTGTTAATTGCGATTTGGGGAGGCGAGCGCCGGGGTTATGCTGCTACTAAGTTTTTAATCTATACTGCTTTTTCGGGCATTGTACTGCTGGCTGCTTTCTTGGGAACTGTTTGGCTGAGCGGTGCTTCTAGTTTCGATTTGGTTGGTGGAGCGGGCGCATTGCATTTGCAAGGAGGATTGCCTTTACCTTTGGTAAGGCAAATTATTTTACTGGCTGGGGTGTTGCTGGCTTTTGGGATTAAGATGCCTTTGGTGCCTTTTCATACTTGGCTGCCGGATGCTCACGTAGAAGCTTCGACGCCGGTTTCGGTGCTGCTGGCGGGGGTGCTTTTGAAGCTGGGAACTTACGGGATGCTGCGCTTTGGTTTGGGTTTGTTTCCCGATGCGTGGGCGGTGGCGGCGCCTTGGTTGGCGAGTTGGGCTGTGGTAAGCGTGCTTTACGGGGCGAGTTGCGCGATCGCCCAAAAAGATATGAAAAAAATTGTAGCTTACAGTTCGATCGCTCACATGGGCTACATTTTGTTAGCTAGCGCCGCAGCTACGCCGATTAGTATGTTGGGAACTGTGTTGCAAATGGTTAGCCACGGTTTAATTTCGGCGCTGCTATTTTTGAGTGTCGGCGTTGTTTACAAAAAATCCGGCACTCGCAACATCGATGTGCTCAAAGGTTTGTTCAATCCCGATCGCGGTTTGCCGATGATTGGCAGTTTAATGATCCTCGGTGTGATGGCAAGTGCGGGGATTCCGGGTTTGGCTGGATTTATTGCTGAATTTTTGATATTTCGGGGCAGTTTGCCAGTGTTTCCCGTGCAAACTTTCCTCTGCATGATCGGCACTGGTTTAACTTCAGTTTACTTTTTAATTATGGTCAACCGCGCCTTTTTCGGCCGCCTTTCGGATTTGGTGGTAAATTTGCCACAAGTCCGCTGGAACGATCGCATTCCTTCGCTGGTTTTAGCAATAATTATTGCAATCATGGGAGTGCAGCCGGGAGTTTTAGTTGCTTTGAGCGAGAAAACTGCGATCGCAATGGCAGCTCCAGGGCCCGCGCAAGTTAAAGTTTCTCAAAACTTGGACTGATAGGATGTCCGGTCGATCGACCGCACTCCAATTCGTTTGTAGTGAGTATGACAGTCCTCAGAATTGTATGATGACTTGCATTCCTCACTACAAACAAACGCACCCCGCAGAAACCTAAAAAACCCGCTTTTTTCGATATAGAGTGCCTCCAGGATATTAGGTATTTTTATATCAAAACAAAGTAAATTTTTGTGTTTTTAGGTAGCCAACATTGCCAAAAATGATATAATACCAGAACTATAAGCAGTAAGAAAATAGTTATTAAATTCAGGCTGAATCCAGATGAAAAGTACCGTATTAAAACCCTCTGTCCATCCCCTAGCCGCATACATTGATGTCTTAGAATCAGGCAAAGCTTTGCTGCCTGAATCGGTGGAAAATGTAGTAGAAGTTGTCGGGGTTCTGAAAAGTTATGGTATTGTTTTAGATGCCTATTCTCGCAATCTCAATTATATTGCTGAAGAACAGTTTTTAGTGCTTTTCCCGTTTTTTAAATATTTCAATGGGGAAGTCACTCTGCCAAAGTTAATACGCTATTTGTGGCACGATCGCATTAATTTTGAGTATGCGGAGTATTGCATGAGAACAATGCTTTGGCACGGCGGCGGGGGTTTGGACAGTTATTTGGATTCCCCGGAATTTAGCAGTTTGGCCGAAAAGGCGATCGCAGCTAAATTAAAAGGCAATTTTTTCATGCAGGGACTTCACAAAGCATTTCCCGATTTTTTGCCGGAACAAGTGCGGATGCTGGCTTACTACACCGGTCTCGGTCAGTTTTGGCGGGTAATGAGCGATTTGTTTATGGACTTATCTGATTCCTACGATCGAGGGGAAACTAAGTCTATTTCTGATGTAGTTGATTTTGTCAAAGCCGGTTTAGTGGCCGCGGCCAGCCTACCGATTACCTACAGCGTCAAGATTGGCCCTCAAGTCTACGATATACTGCCAGCGACGGCTAATTTGACATTTTTACCAGATGTAGCCGTTCCTTATGTAGAGGCTGTTTTCTTTCGGGGCACTGCGTTTTTTGGCACAGTTTCATACAATGCTCAAGCGCATCAAATCCCGGAAGAACAAAGAGAATTTGCCTACGGGGCTTTGTTTGCTGACCCTTTACCGATTGGAGGTGCAGGGATTCCGCCAACTCAATTAATGCAAGATATGCGGCATTATTTGCCGGAGTATTTGCACGAAGTTTATCGCACGAGTTGTCGGGGTGAAGACGATGTGCGGGTGCAAATTTGTCAGAGTTTTCAAAAGTCGATGTTTTGCGTGACGACGGCGACTATTTTGGGTTTAGCACCTCATCCCATGAATACATCAGATCCAGAGGAAAGAAAGGCTAATCGGGCTTATTTGGAAGGTTGGATGGATCGATTTGGGAATTCTCGCTTGGATTGGGCAAATCAGCCCACTAATAGGGCCTGTCAGTTGTTCCCAGAACGGTAGAATTACGACTGTTTTTTAGAGCGAAAAGTCTCTAGGAGTTGCAACAATATTATCGGCTTTGGCAATTGCTTTCCTTTGAATCGCGAAAGCTCATCCTGGCGATCGCAATGAGATCACCTCCAGTAAAATAGCCGTTATAAGGCAAGTAGTGAAAGCTTCTGTCCTCGGATTTTAATGAGGACTTCAGTCCTCGCTACAAACCAATTTTATAGTGGTCGTTTGAGCCGACATACTATGACAGGGTAAACTGTTTGTTTTCGGGTCATTGCGATTGCTTTCATAAGAGATAGAGCCGCTAAGGCTTAGGCTTGCAATCACAGCATAAAGCACTTGTTATTTCCGAACTATTTACATTCGGACTAGAAGACTCAGGCCGTGAGAGTCGGTTCCGCAAGTTCCCAGCAAGCCGTGAGTTTCTGCTAAATCTTTGACTAAAGCTGTTTGTTTGGGACTCGGTTTCCAAGGATTTGGATTACCGTAGGCATAGTAGGTTTCTACACCGTCAATTCCTAAACGAGCGGCTTCTGGGATGAGTTTATCTGCGGTCGATCGATAACGGCAAGGATGTGCTAGAACTGCTAAACCTCCTGCTTCTTGAATACCTTCAATTACCCTGGCTGCTGGATAATTAGCGCTGCCTTCAGTACCTTTACCTCGCAAGTAAGGTTGGAGACTGGGATGTTGCGGATCGAAGGCGTAAGCGAGAATGTGTACGTCGTTGTTGAGCAATTCGGCATTAATTTCAGCACCCGTCCATAGAGTTGGTGCTGCGATGTTGTTCTTGGGATGGTCTAATTTCCAATTATCCAACCAAATTTGAGCTTGAGCGTAGCCTTTGGTGCTGTGGTGGTCGGTAATAGCTAAGCCTTTGAGACCGATCGCGATCGCTTGTTCCATCACTTTTTCTGACTGCGATCGCCCGTCAGAGTTAATTGTGTGCAGGTGGAAGTTGTATGAACCGGGACAGCTATCGGCATCAATTGTCTGCAAGACTTGTTTGAGTGCTGAGATATTTTGGGCTTCAGGTTTGAGACTAGAATCGTGGTAGGGAGCGAGATTGACAGTCATAAGCGTTATTATAAAAAAAACTAGCTTTGTTTAATATATCGAATAAATTTATATGTTGCACCGATCGCGATAGTTACAATAGCGATTTACCGTGGTGCGGGGGCGGGTTTATGAGATTATTGATTTTAGGCAATTACGATCGGTAAAACCCGCCCCTTGTATCTTAAAAGAGTCAGGCGCTCAAACCGTAGATCGCAGGCTATAGAACCGCAGACACGGTTGTAATCGAATCGCAGACACGGTTGTAATTGAATCGTAACACGAGTAAAGATAAAGAAACCATTAAAGTTTCTTCCTTAAGGTACACATGACAGTAAAAAGTGTTGTGATCGGACATCAGAAATTGGTGAAGTTGGCCCGCCCCTTAGACACTCACAAGTCTGTTGCGTAGATAAGCTCCCATGACTGATGACAGGCGCATATAAAAAGCTGGACAGTATCTTAGGCGCTCGTTTTCACGGGACAGCCTGCATTTATAAGGTTAGTTAAATTGCCTGTCATGTTCTTTCATAGAAACAGGGAGCTTGGAGCAAACAATGACACCGACATTTTTAGGCATAGATATCAGTAAAAAAGACTTTCATGTTTTTTTACTGAAAGAAGAACGTGGCTCAAAACCCAAAAATTTCACGAATAATACCGAAGGGTTTGAGAGCTTAAATCAGTGGCTCAAAAAACAAGGTGTTGAAGAACTTCATGCTTGTATGGAAGCCACGAGCATTTATGGAGATGCCCTAGCTGAATTTCTGTATGAAGCAGGCTACCAGGTGAGTGTGGTTAATCCGGCTCGGATTAAAGGGTTTGCTAAAAGCGAACTTTTGCGTACTAAAACCGACTCTGTAGATGCAGCATTAATTGCTCGTTTTTGTGCAGCGATTAAACCGTCATTCTGGAAGCCAACCCCGTTTGAAGTCAAGGAATTACAAGCTTTACTGCGACGACTAGAATCTTTGACCCAAATGTATCAACAGGAAGAGAATCGTTTAGAAACAGCTACAGTTTCCGTAGCTAAACTTACCAGAGCTCATTTGGAATACATCAAAGAACAACAAGCAGAAATCAAAAAAATGATTAGCGATCATTTTGACCAACATCCCCATTTAAAACAGCAGCGCGAGCTATTGACTTCGATTCCAGGAATTGGAGAACAAACTGCCGCTGTATTGTTAGCTGAAGTTGGTCGTATTGAAGATTACAAAAATGCTCGTCAACTCGCAGCTTATGCAGGTTTGACTCCGTGTGAGCGTAGTTCAGGAACTTCTGTGCATGGCAAAACTCGTTTGTCTTGTACGGGAAATGTCCGATTGCGAAAGGCATTGTATATGCCTGCGGTGGTGGCGATGCGTTGTAATCCTTTGCTCAAAGCCATGACTGAGCGATTATTGGGTCGTGGAAAGGTCAAAATGCAGGTGATTGGTGCAATGATATCGGAAGTTGGTGCATTTGGCTTTTGGTATTTTAAAGTCCCAAAAGCCTTTCGATCCAACTTATTTGCTCGCTACCCCTTGACAGATCAAGACAGTATCTACAGGTTTGTTAAGAATGGCACAAGATATTAATTCAATCGCATTTTAAACCGGCTGCTGCTGCTGTGGGAAATTCGATCGGCACAAAGGTAAGGCCCAATTGTTCTCTAGAACACGGTACAATATGCGCCAATAATCCTTTAGGAGGATTTTTGCGATTGCCGGTGTTCGAGTCAAACTCAATTATACCCGTGGCTCCCTCGACTTTAAAATTTGGATCGGCCAAGGTTTTTTGCATTCCTTCGCGGCTGGGTTCTGGCTGCATTTCTATGGCTTTGATCAGCGTCCGGGCCGCATCGTAGGTTAAGGCCGATCGAGTATTCACCGGGCCTCCCCACAACTTTTCAGTATTTTGAGCAAATTTTTTGTCAAAACTGGTTAAAGGATGCCAGAACACAGATATAGCTAGTTTTTCGACAGACTTTAGCTGTTTTGCAACTTCTAAAGTTTTCCAATCGTAGAGTCCCCAAGGCCCGACAATCCAATGGCGATCCTGGTTAGCTTTAATCATTTCGATCGCATTTTGCTGGGCATTTGTGACTTGAGCGTCGGGAATGACAAGTAAGGCTGTTTTTCCGACTTTCTCAACTTCTTTTATTGCTGCTTCGGCGTTAAAATTTTTTTTAGATAAGTCGTAAAACTCTCTGTTCCTGATAGTCGTTCCTCCTTTGGCTTCAAATTGCTTTTTGAATTCTTCCCACAAAGAAGCGCTGAACGCACTGTTGGGATTGTAAAATACTGCCACTTTTTTCTCACCGACCGAGAGCAGTTGATTTACTAAAGCTTCAGCTTCGATGCTAGTTGTCGGAGCAGTCCGAAAGAAAAATTTTCGAGGTTTTCGCGTCAGTTCTTCGGTGGTACTTCCCGGAGAAAGAGCGACTAATTTATGGCGATCGTAAATATCTACTGTTGCCACAGTCATCTCGCTGGCATAGTGTCCGATGACTGCTAAAATATCTGGTTGAGCGACTAAGGAATTTACCCTTTTAATTGCCTCTGACTTGATATTTGCCTCATCAGCGACAATCACTCTGAGGCCTTTACCGTTAATCGGTTTCGGTTTGAGAAATTCTTGACCGGGAAAGTCTTGATTGCGATCGTTTGCAGCGATCAGGCCTAAATTAACTTCGGTTTGAGCTTGAGCAATGCCGCGCAGCAGTTCTTCTGCTAAATTTGCGTTAGCGATGCTACCGTCGGGATTTCTGAGGATGGGAACAACGATCGCGATCGTGTAATATTCTGCATTTATTGCCTTCAGCAGGGCATTGTTGATATAAATTAAAGTTTCTGGATCTCTGCGGTCTTCTCGCCAGGACTGTTTGAGCAATTTCAAAGCATCAGGATAATTTGAGTCTGCCAACTCACTAATTCCCCTTTGTTTTGACCAAAGGGGCGAGGTTTGAACGAGGAGTTTTTCGCCAGAACTTATACCATCTGCGGAGGGTGTAGGCAGCGTTGGTTGCGGAAAAATGCTGGGGATTAGCGGGGAAATTCTGGGGATTAAAAATGCGATCGCCAATGCAGCGCCCAGTCCCGCAACTGGGAACAACAACCAGCGAAAGTGTGGTGGCGGTGGCGGTGGCAATGCGATCGGCTGTGGCAATGCGATCGACTGTGGCAATGCGATCGACTGCGGGAATTGCAGCGAATCCAAGGCTTCCAACACCTCAGTAGCAGATTGGTAGCGCTGCTGAAAGTGGAAAGGTACCATTGTGTTTAAAATATTTCTTAGACCATCGCTAACTTGTACCGGAGGGCGATCGGGCGTCGAGTAATCCCAGATTATTTCGCAAGTTTCGGGGTCTTGTGGCAGATGGGTGGGAAGCTGCCCGGTGAGGGCTTGAATCGCGATGATTCCTACTGCATAAATATCATTGTAGGGTTGCGGGGTAGACCGCGGATTGTATTGTTCGGCTGGCATATAACCGCTGGTGCCGATCGCCTGCGATGTGAATATTTCACCTGTAGAGTTAGAGATAAAAGTGCCGATTTCTTTGACCGCCCCAAAATCAATTAAAACAATTTTTTTATCTGTTTCGCGCCGAATTAAGTTAGAAGGTGTAATATCGCGGTGAATAATATTTTCTTGGTGGACAGATTGTAATATTTCCAGAACTTCCCGCAACAAAGCAACTGTTTGTTGCTCATTCCACCGATCGCCCGGAGCGAGTTCTTGACTGAGCGGATGTCCTTGAACATATTCTTGCACTAAATAAAAATGGTCGTTGTTTTCAAAGCGAGCGAATAATTCGGGAATGCGCGAGTTTCTCCCCAGACGGCGCAAAGCGCTAGCTTCCCTTTCAAATCGCTCCCTTGCCCTCTCCAAGACGCGCGGATCGTTCGATGAGGGAAAAGGAATTTCCTTAACAACGCACAGAGGATTATTACGTTGGTTTATTTGTACAGCCGTGTAGGTTCTAGCAAACCCTCCCTGTCCTAACAAAGCGAGAATTTCGTAGCTTTCGTGCAGGATACGCCCTAAGTTGACACACATAAATTTTCCAACACCTCTTGACAGGCTGCGATCGCTGATGTTGATTATAAGCTTTTTTGTTGCCAGATACAGCTTGGCAACATATCAAATTCGTCTGTGTCTATATCAAAAACACTATAAATCTCAGCAATTCGTAACTCTACATTAGTGATGACTGATAATTAATTATCAATTATCTTTCTGCTAACTTGCTGAGTACAAAAGCAGCTAAAAACCCGCAGACAGTAATTAATCCAGCAAAATCGTGAGTTTCCTCGAATGCTTCGGGAATCATGGTATCTGAGATCATTGCTAAAATACCCCCTGCTGCTACGGCGGTAGTTGCGGCTATTACTTCCGCAGAAAAGTGGCTGAAAACCGCATATCCTAACAATGCTGCGATACCGGAAATAACTGCGATCGCGCCCCAAACTCCAAAAACGTAACCGATCGATCTCCCTGCTTTTTTCATGCCGGCGGCGCTGGAGAGTCCTTCGGGAATGTTGGAGAGGAAAATTGCCGCTACTGTCACCCAACTGACAGCGCCTCCAGAAATCATGCTGACGCCAACGACGATCGACTCCGGTATCCCGTCTAACAGCGCGCCGAGGGCGATGGCTAACCCGCCACCGCCTGACTCTGTTTTAGCTGGGTGCAAAGCGCCCGATCGCTTGCGGTGTTTTGCTCCCTGTTTATTCAAAAACCAATTGGCGGCTGTGTAGACAGCAGCGCCCCCCAAAAAGCCGATCGCCGTCGAGTCGAAACCGCCGCGCTTGTAAGCTTCATCCATCAGCTCAAAGGATAGCGCTGAAATCAGCACACCAGCGCCAAAAGCCATAATTGTTGCGATCGCCCGTTGAGGAATGCTCACAAAGTAACCCACCGCCGCTCCCAGTAGCAAGGCCGAACCCCCCACTAAACCCCAAAATCCTGCCTGCAACCACACTGGAAACATCAGCCACACCTCAAAGGGAAAAAATTTTTATGCCCGCTTGAGAATTATATAGTTTTAATTGCGGATCGACAGCGGATACAGCATTTCTCAACCGAGCGAGGTACTGCCTCTTTAGCAAGCAATTTCCAATGACTAATAACTAATGACTAATGACTGATGACTAATGACTGATGACTGATGACTAATGACTAATAAAAACAAATTCCCCGGCATCACCGGGGAAGGAAAAATATTAAAAAAAGTAATGTTGTTTTAATAAATTGAATTTGCCAAAAAGCGGCGATAAATTAGTAGCAGCCCTTGTTAATTTGAGAGCGGACGCCGGGGCGGGCATTCCTGTGCAGGTGCCGCACCCGATCGCATTTTCCAGTCTCAAGAAAACAGTTGCATTCATATTTGAGTACCAGTTAAGCTTGGCTGCTGTTGCGAGTCTGGCTAGCCAGCTCCAACAGTTGCGCCCAGCGTTTTTGGACTTGTTTTGGAGTGCATTTGAGCGCGGTGGAGATCGCCTTGTCGCTTTCTTGATTCCGCTTCATTTCTAGCAGTTGCTGCATTTCCGGCGACAGTTGAGCGCGAAATGCTTCCCATTTGTCAGAAGTCATTCCCAGCTTTTGATCGACATCAGCACCCAGCCATTCGTGCACGAGTTTCCAATTTTGAGTGCGGGCAAACTTTTCGACGTGGTACTTAAACCGCTGTTGCAAGTAGTCGCGCTGGCGGGAAGACAAACCGAGAACTTGATCGATTTCCGAAGCCGAAAGGTCTTGCAATTTTAAAGTGAGGTAGTCCACACATTCGGGCTGATTTTGGGATTCCAGATAAGCGATCAATTCCGAGACTACTCGATCGCGCAGCACAGCATCAGCCGGATCGACAGTTTCCGATACCATTTGCTCGCGCACTTGTTGCAGCGCCGGAGAGCGGCTGTACATTTCCGCATCTTCTCCCTTGCCCGACTCTACAGCCATTTCAATGTCGATCGCAGTTTCCGGAGGCTGGCCCTTGGCAAATCCTTGAGCGCGCAACACGATCAGGCGCTGGCGGTTGCGGCCGGGCAAACCGATTTGGCGCTTGGCGTAGTGTTCGGTAAAAGCCATGTACTCAGCCAATTCTAGCTGCGTGCGGGGCTGGTAGGTGAGATCGAGTTGGTGTTCCCGGCGGAAAGCTCGCAAAGATTCGATGTAAAAGCCTTGCAAAAAGTCTTCAATCATGTTGTAGCGAGCTTGGAAGTTCAAGTTCGATCTGAAGGAAGCAACATGGCGGTAAATCATGGCCGCGAGGTGAGAGTGCAGTTCGACGCGGCCTTGTTTGGAACCGAGGCGGTAGTATTGCAGAGTTTTTTGCAACCGGTGCTCGGCCAAGGTGATTTGCCAAGCTTCCACTTCGCCGGAAATTTGGATGCGATCGCTTTTTTGGCAAATCCGTTCGACTTCCTTAGCAATCCGCATCGCCACTGCTTGAGCGCTGCGGCTGGCAGTTTTCATTTCCGCTTGCAATTCTTTGAGGGCGAAGTTAGCCAAAGCGAGGATATCGATGCTGGGAACATTGATTTCGGCGGTTTGTTCGCTGGAGGCGACCGGAATGCTGTTGAGGTCAGAAGCGGTGTTGCAGTTGACGGTGTTGGTGGCAGCTTTGACAGTCATGGCGTTTATCGGGTGGTAGGGCACAGCGGGTGTGCGAGGACATTTGTCAGAGAGTGAGGCGGCAGTTGCTGGCGGTTTCGCTTGCTGTGCTGATTCAACTCTCTATACATTGAATGTTACGGAAGTAGAGATAACCGCAGTGATGCCAGTGTTCCACTCTCTCATGCAACAGTTTTTGGCTGCTGAATCTGATTCTAAGCGCTGGCTGTGGAAGATTGGTTTTATTGCCGTTAAAGCCTTACTGTACAAGCACTCTGAGCTGTTATTTTGGTGGGGCGATCGTCAGAAAGATTGATGGTGCTGCGAGGTCGCTGAGTGGACAATCTAATAACTGGCTATTTGAGGATTGGAGATTGTGGAATCGAGACTCGGCAGGGTGTAGCTAACTGCAATGTATTATGAAGCTACGCAACAGCAGTTAGGAAACCCGGTTAATCTGCAAATTTGATGTTACCTAGGTAGACGGGAATCCCTACAACGGTCTTTTTTGAATGAACCGCTTTTGACATGAAAAGGACGCCAGCGAAGAGAAGAGAAGAAAAGTAGTAGTGTAGGGTGCCCGCAGAGAGCTTTGTTTGCAAACAATTCACCCGGATTCTCTCTCTAATACCAAAGTCACCGGCCCATCATTCTCTATCGAGACTTGCATCATCGCTCCAAACAAGCCTGTTTCGACTTTTAAGCCGCTATGGCGCAACTTTTCTACAAATTTATCATAAAAAATTTCGGCTCGTTCCGGAGCCGCTGCTCGGTCAAACGAAGGCCGCCGACCTTTGCGGCAGTCGCCGTAGAGCGTAAACTGACTCACAACCAGCAACTCACCGCCGATGTCTTGTACGGACTTGTCCCAGCGGCCGGTATCCCTAGCCGAGTCGGGAAACAAACGCAATTCTAGGCATTTGCGAGCCATCCAATCGAGTTCTGCTTCGGTGTCGGTATCTGCAATACCTACAAGCAAGTTAAGTCCGCAGCCAATTTTGCCGACAATTTGACCGTCAATTTCGACTTGAGATGATTTGACTCGCTGGATGATGACTCGCATGGGAAATTAGAAATGCTTAAATTTAAAACTAAAAGTCAAAAGGTAAACTTATCTTTTGAATAGGAACGATCGAAAAAAACCCGGTTTCTCGGATAAATCTCGGTTTTGACCGCGAAGTCTCGACGAAAAAACCGGGTTTCTAGCCAGCGCACGTCTGTTCTGTTTAATTTTCAACCTTTAGTTTTTCCCAAAACCTTTGCCGCGACTGGTTGAAGGCATACAAAGACAGTTTTCGAGTTGCGATCGCAAATTCTCGGTATCCAAACCCTGACCGATGAGAACAAGCTGGTTCTTCCGCTCACCTTTCCACTCGCCATCGTCCATCGAAAACCGCTTGCCGCTCAAATGGAAAATATGCCGTTTGGGACTTTCTTCAAACCACATAATCCCTTTCGCGCGAAACACGTTTGTTGGCAGTTGGTGGTCTAAGAAATATTGAAATTTCCTCAGAGAAAAGGGCTTGTCGCTCTGGAAAGAAATTGAGGTAAATCCGTCATTTTCTAAATGGTTGGAGTGGTCGTGACCGTGATGGTCATGATGGCCGTGGTCGTGATGGTCGTGATGGTCGTGATGGTCGTGATGGTCGTGGTCGTGATGGCTGTGATCGTGAGGGCCGTGGTCGTGATGGCCGTGGTCGTGATGTTCGTGACTGCTAGGAGTTTCCTCAGATTGGAAATATTTGTCAGATTCAAATAATCCTACACTGAGGACAAGCGGCAGTGGAACTTGCGATTTTACAGTTCGCAGAATTCGAGCACCTTCTTTAACATCGCGAATCTTAACTTCCAACAAATCTAAATCTGCTTCCTCAACCAAATCTGTTTTGTTGAGGATAATTATATCGCCGTAAGCTATTTGACTGTAAGCTGCTTGAGAGTTGAACAAATCTAAGCTGTAGTTGGCTGCGTCTACTACTGTAACTATCGAATCGAGACGAGTCAGATCGCGAAGTTCTGTGCCTAAAAAAGTCATCGCTACTGGCAGCGGGTCTGCGAGTCCTGTTGTTTCGACTACTAGATAATCGAGATTTTCTTGACGTTCCAGAACTTTGTAAACTGCATTAACTAAATCTTCATTAATTGTGCAGCAGATGCAGCCGTTGTTCAGCTCAACCATGTTGTCCTCGGTGGTGACAATCAGTTCGTTGTCGATGCCGATTTCGCCAAATTCATTTACCAACACTGCTGTTTTCAAACCCTGCTGGTTGGTCAGGATGTGGTTGAGCAGGGTTGTTTTGCCGCTGCCGAGAAATCCTGTAATGATGGTAACGGGTAAGCCGTGTTTGGGAGCGTCCATCGCCAGTTCTGTTTCGGACTGAGTTGTAGATTGCATAGCTTGAATGTCAAATAAGGTCTGAAACTTAAACTTGTTGTCTTATTGTATCTTATATGAATTCCGAACAGCGCGTTACCAGCGCTAATTATCGGAAGTTGTCAACAATTCGATCGCACCTGTTTAATTGGGCGATCGAATTGTTGGCAAAAGTACGTCTAGGAGTTGGTCTGCAACGTGTTTCCAGGTAAACTCACTCGCTACAAATTTGGGGCCTGCTTCCCGAGAGCGATCGCACAACTCCGGCTGTTCTATAATATTTTTCATTAAGGCGATCGAATGTTCTAAATCTGGCATCACGCGAAATATCGGCAGATCGTTAGAAGTACCTTCTTGAAACGTACTTTCGACGTGCCAAGCAAAGTCTGGAGTTGTAAAATCATCCGTCGGGCCGCCTTTAGTGCAGATAAGCGGCAAGCCGCAAGCGATTGCTTCTAGTGCTGGCAAATTGAATCCTTCTGCTAAATAAAGAGATACGTAGGCATCGGCTGCTTGATAAAGTTGAGCCATTTTTGCAAAAGGCAGTGTTTCTCCTATGTAAGCCATGCGCGGCAAAACTTTTTCTGCTTCGTCAAATGTCCGTTCGTCTATGTTTTGAGCGATCAGAGAATCCGACTCATATATTGATTCTTCTCCTTTCAATACTAATCTGGCTTCGGGATAACTTTCAACTACAACTGCGAAAGCTTTTAACAATAAATCGATGCCTTTATTGGGAGATCCTGCACCGATATTCAAAAATACAAATCCGTCCCATCCTAGCTGTTTCCGCAAAGCTTCACGTTCCGATTTTGTTAAAGGTTTGTAAATATTCGGATCGGTGCCGCAGGGTATGACAATTGTGCGATCGGGATTCGCACCGCTGCGGATAAATCCGATTTTCGACCAATGGGAAGGCGTAATAATAATTATATCGGAGTTGCTGTGGCCTTCACGGAGGGAAGCTGCGCCCGTTATTCTAAAGTTTTCGTTGTGCAGAATTCCCCATTCTGTTGTGGCAAACAAGCACGTCCTTTTGCTATTAGAAAATTATTGATTCAAAAGTTGATTTCTCTATTTTATAGCTCGTATTTTCGGGTAACATGGCATCTAGCAAATGGTCGAGTCCATGTTTTAAAGGAAATTTTTTAGCTACAAAACGGAGGTCTACAATTCGAGCTTGCGCTGTCAGTGCAGGTTGTGCGATAACTGTCTGCATCAACTGAGTCGAATGTTCCCATTCGGAAGCTCAAATAAATAGTTTCTTTTTGCTATTTCAACAGACATAAATTTACTTTCTACGGGCAGTGCAAAGTCTGGGTGAGTGAAATTGTCTTTAATGCCACTGACTGTGGCGAATCAGGTTGTTTCGACTACTAGATAGTCGAGATTTGCTAGGCGTTCTAAAACTATGTAAACTGGATTAACCAATGCCCAGAAATCCTGTAATGATTGTAACGGGCAATCCGTGTTTGGGAGCGTCCATCGCCGGTTCAGTCTCGGACTGAGTTGTTGTAGATTGCATAGCTTGAATGTCAAATAACGTCGATCGCACTTTCCTTGTGGTTTTTATTGTATCTTAATTAGGACAAGGCCTCGTTAACCAAGTTTCTCGGAAAAATGTTGGGTTTGGTGGCATGGTATCTACGCATCAACCGGGAATCAGCCCGAGAATGCAAAATAAGTGGGCCGCTAATTATCGGCAATTGCTAACGCTGTCGATCGCACTTTTTTATATTTTTGATAATTTTTTTGTTCCCAGTACCTGTCGCAGTTAGCCTGCAACCTGTTTTCCCGGTAAATCCAGCAGCGACCAATTTGGGGCACACTCAAGCTGAGTGCAATCGCCCAATTCCCGCTACTCTATAGCAATCCTAAATCATTTGTGAATTTCTTCTGGGGGGGTGACAAAGAGGCCTAGGAGATAGACCGAATCAGGGTTGCAGCCCGCATACCTTGTTGATAAAAGCGACGTTTATTTCGAGTTAACTTCATTAACTGTTCCACTTCCAAAGAATATTGTTCGAGATAATTAACCCACTTTTCTCCATCTAATCCAACACCAAATGTACTCCGTCTTCGATATCTTTTTTTAGGTTCTTGACGCCGACATACATATTTCCCTACCTGCTTTTTCCGAAGTTCAGTACCTTCAAATATTGCCAAACTATAGGCGAGTGTCATCAGCAGAATTATGTTAATCAGTCGGTTGCCTTTTAAGCTAGTTCCTTCCAGATCGTAGCCTCCTGTTTTACAATCTCGAAACATTTCTTCGATACCCATCCGTTGCTTATAAGCATCGATCGCTGCCTGCAATGAACCTAAATCTGTCAGAATAAACCACGCTTCATCAAGCTTCCATGCCCCATAGTTTCTTTTCCACTTACAAGCAACATCAAATCCAGTAGCAGGCTGAGTTTTTCTCACTCTTTTACCTTGAAAATATAAAGAGGTTCCCGGCACTATTCCTAATTCATCTAATCGCTGCCAAACTAAATGCTCTGTTTCGATACAATGATTCTTCTTCAGTCTTAAGCAAAAAGACACACCCTTTTGCTTCAGCCAGTTTCCTAAATCGACCGAACAAAATTCACGGTCTCCTAAAACGATGACTTTATATTCTGAAAATAATGGTAAAACTTGCTGTATATTTGTCGTTTGTGACTCGAAGTTGCTGCTGCCCAATTTGGGTAACAATGACCAGTATAATGGAATTGCTCTTCGCTCCCAGATTAAGCTAACCATGAACAAATTAATACAGCCCCATTGGCTGCGATCTATTGCAATTGATAAGCGAGTACCAACACGGCAATAAGTGGTCAACCAATAAGTAATTAATGGGAACCAAATTAATTCAATCGTTAAGTGAGGTAAATCTAAAAACCTTTGTAATTTACGTCGCCGACTTTCGGCTGTAATTAGACAGGGAAATAAGGAGGGAGAGCCTCTCTAATCTCACTTGTTTTTCTGATTGCATCAAGGATAGCAAAATTGTCATCACCAAAAACTGAGATGGCGTCAGGTATTTTTGTAAATGACTCTGGTAGAATCTTAGTATCATTATTTTTTTGGACAGGCAAGCGTGTAACAACTCTGCTGCCTATCTTTTTTTACCACAAGTTGGCTCAATCCTTACTAACTATGGGTTTGGGGCGGGTCGTCACCCCCCCAGGAATTTCTTACTCCCTCCCCTTACCAAGGGGAGGGTTGGGGTGGGGTAAAAAATTTACGACTCATTGACGATTGCTATATAATAATTTTAATTATCGACCTGCGTAAAATATTTAAATCTCAACTATCAATTAAAATAGGGCGGTGGCTAACAACAGCCACCGCCCTCAAGATAGTATTGCGCTATCTAAATCTGTGCTTACGCAGGAAGCAAGACTGAATCAATAATGTGGATGACACCATTATCAGCAGCAACATCGGCTGTTGTAACGGTAGAATCATTGATTTTGACGCCATTGGAAGCATCAATTTTTACTTCTGAACCTTCAACTGTCTTGGCAGATTTCAGGTTGACCACATCAGCGGCCAGAACTTTGCCAGAAACGACATGATAAGTCAGGATTTTTGTGAGCTTAGGAATGTCCTTAAGCAGTGCTTCTACAGTACCTTCGGGAAGCTTAGCAAAAGCTTCGTCCGTAGGCGCAAAAACTGTGAAGGGGCCAGCGCCTTTGAGAGTATCTACTAAACCAGCAGCTTTGACAGCAGCAACTAGGGTTGTAAAAGAGCCAGCCGAAACGGCGGTATCAACAATATCAGCCAAGTGAGTCACCTAGTTTTTGTAATCTATAAATCACTATAACGCTAAAAAGTTAATTTAGCTACATTAATTTTTTCTCTTGTTCTGTCTGGTTTTCTGAATATTAAAATAGCACTTTTTTTATTTAACTCCTTTCCTAAAATACCTATCTAAAGGTAGATAAAATTTTTCGGATATTACTATACTTTAAATTAGCAATTTAATCCTAAATACCTTAGTTAAGACGATCGCCCCTGCGCGCTGTTTAAACTAAACGCAGGGGCGATGTCTGCGAACCCTCGCCCCTGCTGCGACATTTTGATTAGCTTTAGCCAAACATTTAACATCCTGCATAGCGCTAACGCACCGCAAAAGCCCGCCACCCCGACTGATGACAACAGTTTGGGAAATCCCGATCTAAACTGTTAACAACCATTAACTAGCGGAAGGGTGACATGAGATACAAACTACTAGGTCACAGCGGACTTCGCGTTTCGGAAATCTGCCTCGGAACCATGACTTTTGGGGAAGAGTGGGGTTGGGGCGGTTCCTACGAGGAAAGCCGTAAAATGTTCGACGCCTTTGCAGAAGCGGGCGGCAATTTCATTGATACCGCGAATCTCTACACCAACGGTACTAGCGAAAAATATGTCGGTGAGTTCATCGCAGCCGATCGCGAAAAATGGGTAGTTGCCACTAAGTATAGCCTCAACATGAAGAATGGCGAAATCAACGGTTTCGGCAACCACCGCAAAAATATGGTGCAAGCAGTAGAAGCAAGTTTGAAGCGATTGCAAGTTGAATACATAGATTTGCTGTGGCTGCACGCTTGGGATTTTACGACACCCGTCGAAGAAGTGATGCGCGCTTTTGACGATTTGGTGCGCGCCGGCAAAGTTCTTTATATCGGCATTTCCGATACGCCGGCTTGGATTATTTCTCAAGCAAATACGATCGCCAACCTCCGCGGTTGGACACCATTTATCGGCTTGCAAATCGAGTATTCTTTAAAAGAGCGAACTCCCGAACGGGACTTGATCCCTATGGCAAAAGCCTTTGATATTGGCGTCACAGCTTGGAGCCCCTTAGCAGCGGGCTTGCTGACAGGAAAATACAACACTTCAGAAACAGCCACCGAAACTAAACGACTTAATTCACCGGACTCTGGAAAAATTAACGAACGAGACCTCAAAATTGCTGACGAAGTTAGCAAAATAGCAGCCGAAATTGGCAAGCCTGCTTCTCAAGTAGCCCTAAATTGGCTGCGACAACAGCCAGTCGAAGTTATTCCAATTGTGGGTTCGCGCAAACTCTCGCAAATTCAAGAAAATCTCGCTTGTTTGGAGTTTGAATTAACCCCGGAACAACTGCAGCAGTTAGACAAAGTAAGTGCAATTGAATTGGGTTTTCCCCACGATTTCTTAAAGAGTTCGAGTGTGCAAGATTTTGCCTTTGGAGGGGGAATCGCCAAAATAGACAGCAGCCGACTGTAAAGTTGCTGCTATTTTCTAGTCGCGGGTTTACGTGGATATTTTGCGCTCGATCGCAGATATCGGCGAACCCGCCCTTAGAGGGATGATTGATATTTTTGCTGTGGGCGCGACGTTAAACTCAGGCCCACAGCGCAAATGTCATCACATTGGTTTCTTGCCCTGACTCATGCAAAATCTTAGGTTTATCGTTGCCGTTGCCTGGTTTCTTTGCTATTGTTGAGACAGGTACTCTTCGGTGAGTTTCACCCCACTGCATAAACTGTCAATTGTTAATCTATCGGAAGTCAGAAATCTCTGGTGCAGCTTTGTATATTAGGATACAAATTTTCCCTGCGAGCGATCGGATAAGTTTAAAAAAGGCTAGGTTTGTTAAATTAAAAAGCAACATAAACTTGATGGGAAATTTTCTATCCTCTCCAAATAAAGCAATAAAACTCGCTCTTTTTTCACCCCGTAGCTGCCAGTTAAGGGTGATTTTACAAGGTCGATCGGCATTTTAACCGCTTTTGAACCCAGCGTGTAAGCTAAGCGCATCCTGAGATAGAAGTCATCCTTCAGATAGAAGTTATGGCAGAAAAACTGGGTTATAGTTAACAACAATAGCAAGTATAACAATATTAACTTATCTCCCCGTTTCAATTCTGAAAAAAGCAGATAAGCGTGTTTCTCCGCAGCTAAACAGTTTCTTTGTTTGGTTCCATGAATGCGGCGCTTGCTCGTCAATAAAAGTTCTCAGATTGATGCTTCTTGCGACTTTTAGTAAGACACTCCTGAGAAACAGATTCTATTGACAAATTTTCATTGACAAATTTTCATTGACAAATTCCAGAGGCTAATTATGTCGCCCCCCCCAAACTCAGTAAACAATAATTATAGCCGCAATAAAGGTCGAGCATGGGAGATCCGATTTACCTCTATAGATCCTGCCAAATCGCCTTCTCAATTCGCTCCCTCGCCGGCCTTGCGCGCTAAATTATTAAAAGCTGATTCTTTAGATGCACCGGATTTAGTTTGCCTGTCTCATTTGCGGTGGAATTTTGTCTATCAGCGTCCGCAACATCTCTTGGGTCGCTGTGCGAAAAGTCGTCGCGTATTCTTTGTAGAAGAACCGATTTTTAGCGAGGCTACAGATTGGTGGCTTGATGTCAGCATCCACGAAAGCGGAGTCTGGGTAATAGTACCGCACCTGAGTGAAGGAACCAGCGAAGCAACAGCACAAACTGCTCAGCAAGCCATGCTAGATGATTTGTTTAAAGCAGCAGAAATTAGCCAGTACATCCTCTGGTATTACACACCAATGGCTGTCAGTTTCACAAGCCACTTAAAGCCGCTAGCTGTAGTCTACGACTGCATGGATGAACTTTCAGCATTCCAAGGCGCGCACCCGGATTTAAAAGCCAATGAAAACCAATTATTAAAACGCGCCAGCGTAGTATTTACCGGGGGACACAACCTTTACGAAGCCAAACAGCACCAGCACCCAAACATTCACGCCTTCCCCAGCAGCATCGAAAAAGAACACTTTGCGACAGCCAGGAATCTTTCAGAAGAACCAGCGGATCAAAAAGACATTCCTCACCCGCGTTTGGGATTTTATGGCGTCATAGACGAACGCATGGATATCGAACTGCTGGGGGGCATTGCGGAAGCAAGGCCGGACTGGCATTTAGTCATCATTGGCCCGGTGGCGAAAATCGATCCGGCAACTCTGCCAACTCACTCAAATATCCACTATCTCGGTGGCAAATCTTATCAAGAACTGCCAGCGTATCTTGGCGGGTGGGATATAGCCATGCTGCCTTTTGCGATTAACGAATCGACTAAATTTATTAGTCCGACGAAAACTCCAGAATACCTCGCTGCCGGCAAACCTGTGATTTCTACTCCTATCCGCGACGTGGTGCGGCCCTACGGAGAAAACGGCTTGGTTCGGATTGCTAGCAATTCTGAAGAATTCGTTGCTTGTGCTGAAGAAATCTTCAGCGAAAGTTCGGACGTTCGCACCAAGTGGCTTAGCGAAGTTGACGCTTTTTTAGCAGACAATTCTTGGGACAATACCTGGGGCGAAATGCTGGGGTTGATCGAAAGTGCGATCGACGAGAAAAGGCCGAAAGCAGAAGGCAGGATGAAAGTTTTAAGTTAGGAATGTTGAGGTTTAAGTTAAAGAGTTACCAATTTATGAATTCAAAACCTAAAACTCAACTATGCTCGCTTGTTGATTACCAATTACCAATTACCCTTACCAAAAATCAGAGGTGTTTTAATGTTTGACTATTTAATTGTCGGTGCAGGATTTGCAGGTAGCGTCATTGCCGAAAGACTAGCAAATGAGGCAGGAAAAACTGTCTTGATAATTGATACCCGCAACCACATCGGCGGGAACGCATACGATCACTACGACAACCACGGCATCCTCGTACACAAATACGGCCCCCACATTTTTCACACGAATTCGCGCCCAGTTTTCGAGTATCTTTCGCGCTTCACCGAGTGGCGGCCCTACGAACACCGCGTCCTCGCCAGCGTTGACGGTCAACTGCTGCCAATTCCCATCAATCTCAACACCGTAAACCAACTTTACGGACTGAATCTCACCTCATTTGAAGTTGAAGATTTCTTCGCGAAAGTAGCAGAACCAAAGGATTACATTCGCACTTCCGAAGATGTAGTTGTCAGCAAAGTCGGTCGCGAACTTTACGAGAAATTCTTCCGCAACTACACCCGGAAACAGTGGGGAATGGACCCGTCGGAACTCGATAACTCAGTGATTGCGCGCGTTCCCACTCGCATTAACCGGGACGATCGCTATTTCACCGATACCTATCAAGCAATGCCCCTGCATGGCTACACTCGGATGTTTGAAAAGATGCTTTCTCACCCAAACATCAAGGTGATGCTGAATACCGACTACCGGGAGATTGAGGGTTTTATCCCTTACGGAGAAATGATTTACACCGGGCCTGTTGATTCTTATTTCAATTATTGCTACGGCAAACTTCCTTACCGTTCCTTGGAATTCAAGCACGAAACGCTAAACGTACCCGTACACCAAGCAGCACCGGTGGTAAATTACCCCAACGAACATTTATATACTCGCTGCACGGAGTTTAAATACCTCACCGGACAAGAGCATCTAAAAACTAGCATTGTCTACGAATATCCCCAAGCTGAGGGAGACCCTTACTACCCGGTTCCGCGTCCCGAAAATGCCGAAATTTACAAGAAATATAAGGCTTTGGCTGATGCAACTCCGGGAGTTTCTTTTGTGGGAAGGCTGGCGACTTACAGGTATTACAACATGGATCAAGTGGTCGCTCAAGCTCTGACAACTTACACTCAAATTACTACCAAGCCCGTGATTGAATTGGCGGCGAATGTTAACGGTTCTGCCTCTAATGTAAGCTCCTCGAATGGAGTTGTCGATCGCCCAGCCGCAGCTTCTCTAGAAGTCGCTGCTGTCAACGGCAACGGCAACGGCAACGGCGGCAAATCTGGTAGCAAGTAGCTGGAACCTGTGAGTTTGTAAGGATCAAAAAAATGTCTGGTGATCCGTGCGCACCCTACGGCGATCGCTAAAAACGTAAGGTATGCACGGATCACCCTACTCGGTTTGGATCAAAATTTTTTTAACAATTCAAACAAGTGTTGAGGTGAAAATGAGAGTTATAATTAAAATAGTTTTGTCTCATGAGATTTTGCAAACTTCTCAATTTCCGCATTTCCATAAAGAAATAGAGCGCTTAATTGAAAGTGGTGGAAAAATTTTGATGCTCGATTTCTCAAAAATTAATTTTCTGAACAATTCGGAGTTAATGGCTGTAGTGGCGATCGTAAAATTAGTGAGAGACAGCGCCTGTATACTTTTGATATCTGCCATGAGCGAACAAGTTAGAATCCTATTTGAACTCACGGGACTAGAACAAATATTTCAGTGTTTACCGCCTGTAGAAAATGACGTTCCCCTCAAAAGTGACCAAATTGAACCTTTAGCAGGTTTGCACAGTCTTGCTAGCTAAACTAGAGTTATGATCTCGGGAAAGTGTCAGACTCAGAGTGGCCCAGAGGCGGAGAGGCCCAGGCTGGAGAGGCCCAGAGAGTCCGACTGTCCGAGTCGGGGATCAGAAAAATCTTGCTTCTTCCTTGCTTCTGACTCATGACTAATGACTTCTGCCTTCAGCACAAGACAGCCTTTAGATGAGGCTGTTTTAATTTGCTAAACTTTTACAATTAATCAGCAAAAAACTTGTCAAAGTCGGGGTAATTGTCGCTAACCTATATATATAACTTCGGGTAGATGTGCCGATGAGCTGGTTAGGTAGAGAGCTAGAAAATTGCGATATTGAAGAGTCTTCCACTATAGACAGCAAGGTAACTGTTCAAGGGCGGAAAACAGGTTATCCGCGCCCCCAATTGCGCCGCAGCAACTGGATTTGTCTTAACGGTCAGTGGAGGTTTGCTTACGACGACGCGGGAGGCTGCGTGCAGCCGATCGATATTTCTGAGTGGACTCACACTATAGAAGTGCCGTTTGCTCCTGAATCGGCAAAAAGCGGCATCGGCGACACGAATTTTCACGCCAACTGCTGGTACGAACGCGAATTTGACTTACCCCACACAGAAAGCAGAGTGCTGCTGCACTTCGGGGCCGTAGACTACCGCGCGCGCGTCTGGGTGAACGGTCAGTTTGTCATCCAACACGAAGGCGGACACACTCCTTTCACGGCAGACATTACAGCAGTTTTGAACCTCAACGGGCCGCAGCGGGTGACAGTCTGGGCCCAAGACGACCCGCAAGATTTGGAGCAACCGCGCGGCAAGCAAGACTGGCAAATAGAGCCCCACAGTATTTGGTATCCGCGCACGACCGGCATTTGGCAGACAGTCTGGGTAGAATTGGTGCCTCACACTTATATCGAGCGCATCCGCTGGACTCCTCAGTTTGAACGCTGGGAAATCGGTTTTGAAGCGTTTGTCGCGGGCGATCGCCAGTCTGGAATCCAGATTAAAGTTAAACTGTCGATCGGCTGTATGCTGCTGGTCAACGATACCTACGAAGTCATCAACGGCGAAATCCACCGCCGCATCGCCCTATCCGACCCTGGTATCGACGACTACCGCAACGAACTGCTGTGGAGTCCCGAAAAGCCGACGCTAATTAACGCTCAAGTGCAGTTGTGGGCGGACGGCAAATTGCTCGACGAGGTTAAATCTTATACCGCCATGCGGACGGTCAGCATCCAGCGCGATCGCTTCATGCTCAACGGCCGCCCCTACTACCTGAGGCTGGTTCTCGACCAAGGTTACTGGCCCGACACCATGATGACTGCCCCCTCCGACGAAGCTTTGCGTCACGATGTCGAATTAGTTAAAGCAATGGGTTTCAACGGCGTCCGCAAGCACCAAAAAATCGAAGACCCGCGATTTTTGTACTGGGCTGACGTGCTCGGGCTCCTAGTTTGGGAAGAAATGCCCAGCGCCTACCGTTTCACTCCCAAAGCCGTGCAACGGCTGACGCGGGAGTGGACGGAAGTCATCGACCGCGACGCCAGCCACCCCTGTATCGTAGTCTGGGTGCCGTTCAACGAATCCTGGGGAGTTCCGAATTTAGTCGAAGCCGCAGCCCACCGCAACTACGTGCAAGCCCTTTATTTCTTGACAAAAACCCTCGATCCGACTCGCCCCGTCATCGGTAACGACGGCTGGGAAAGCATCGATACCGACATCCTGGCGATTCACGACTACGACAACAACCCGCAAACTGTGGCAAAACGCTACGGGCCAGAAGTCCAGCTAGCCGATTTGTTCGATCGCGGGCGTCCCGGCGGGCGCATCCTCACCCTGGACGGGCACCCGCACCAAGGACAGCCGGTGATGCTGACAGAATTCGGTGGCATCGCCTGCGCCGGCCGCGAAAACCCGGATTTTCACAGAGTTTGGGGCTACGTGCGCGCGTGGGACACGATCGAACTGCAAAGGCGCTACACCGCGCTGCTGAAGGTGGTAAACCAAGTGGAAATGTTCAGCGGATTTTGTTACACGCAATTGACCGATACTTACCAAGAAGCTAACGGTTTGCTGTATGCCGATCGCACTCCCAAATTTCCCATAGACGTAATCGCGGCGGCAACTCTCGGCTGGGATATTCCCGAAGAAAGTTCACAGCCACAAGCTATTACTCAGTGCTAATTGGTGATTAGTCAAGAAAAAAGTAAAAATCTGAGATTTTTTTCTGATTTCATTTTGACTTTTACCGATCGATATACTTCTTACAAAAATACCGTTTGTAGTAAGGACTTTAGTTTTTTATGATTGAAATCTAAGGACTTTAGTCCTGACTGCAAACCTGAATGCCCCATTACCCATTCGATTGATGTTTCAAAGTTTTTTCATGGGCGGATTTGAATGTTCCACCCACAGAGTGCAATCTGGAAAACGCCTCGATGTCACAGCCGCCACCGGTCACGATAAATTTGCAGCAGCCGACTACCAACGCTTGCAGGATCAAGGCATTTACACAGTCCGCGAAGGCCTGCGCTGGCACTTAATCGAACAAACACCCGGAAAATACGATTTTTCCAGTTCCCTGCCAATCATCCGGGCCGCCCGCGACATGAAAATGCAGGTAATTTGGGATTTGTTTCACTACGGCTGGCCCGACGATATTGATATTTTCAGTCCCGAATTTGTGTCCCGGTTTGCAAACATGGTGCGCGCTTTTATGGAAGTGCTAACTGAGGAAACAGACCAAACACCTTTCGTAACACCTGTCAATGAAATTTCATTTATTGCTTGGGCAGGCGGCGATGTCGCCTACATCAATCCGTTTGCAAAAGGGCGGGGAGACGAGCTCAAAATCCAGTTGATCAAAGCTGCGATCGCAGCGATAGAATCAGTTTGGGAAGTCAATCCTCGCACCCGCATCGTTCAAATTGACCCCACAATTAACATTATTGCCGATCCTGACAAACCGGAGGATCGGGACGCGGCGGAAGGTTATCGCTTATCTCAATATCAAGCTTGGGATATGTTGGCGGGACGCTTTCGCCCGGAACTCGGCGGCAAGGAAAAATATCTCGATATTATTGGGGTGAATTATTACGATCGCAATCAGTGGATTCACAATGAAGAACCGATGAAATACACCGATCCGCTGTACCGCCCGTTTCGTGAACTGCTGCAAGAAGTGTTTGAGCGCTACCGCCGCCCCTTATTCGTAGCAGAAACAGGTACTGAAGACGATTTTAGACCTGTCTGGTTTAATTATGTGTGCACTGAGGTAGTGGCCGCGATGAAAGCAGGAGTTCCAATAGACGGAATCTGCTTGTATCCGATTGTCAACCATCCGGGTTGGGACGACGACAGGCACTGTTACAATGGTCTTTGGGATTATTGCAATGAATCGGGCGATCGAGAAATTTATCAGCCTTTGGCGGATGAATTGCAGTTTCAAAGGCAGCAGATTGAACCGTTACTGAAGTTGCACGAGTAAAAACTTCGATCTAATTCTGTAGGGTGCGCTTCCGCGCACCTTATACTAAATCTGGGTTAAAAATTCCCGATGATTTCCTAATATTTTGTTCGCTCAACTCAGCATAAAAGAGTCAAGCTCATCTACATTATGAATAATCTTGGAATCAGGAACGCCATAAGCTTCAGCTAATTCGATACTAGCTTGCAATCTCAATTCAAGGTTTAAGTTAGAGTCAAAAGCTGCTTCCGCTAAGTTACCTAATCGTTCATAGGTAGCAACAAGATTAGCAACGGCTGCCTTATAACCGCGGTCAATTTTAGCGAGGGACTGTTGATAATATTGTTCCACTTGTCGAGCAAGATAAGTATCTTTTCCCAATAACTGCTTGCAGAAACCAGTCACAATTCGACCTGCGATCGCACCAATGACAGCGCCAACAACAGGAATCGGAATCAAAGCTTGTCCGATAGTAGCTCCAGCAGCAACAATGGCTGAATCAGCACAAGCGAACAAACTTAATTCAACGAATTGATCGCGAGTAATTTCCCCTCGATTCAAACTACCGACTAAACTAGCAACTTCCATGCCTGCACTAACAAAAGCACCAGCTAAAGGTGCAGACATTTGGGTAAAATTGGTTAACCCATAAATAGCTGTTGCCGATATACCACTAAGTGCAGCTCCTTTTGCGGTATCAATTCCAATTTCTTGCCAGTCTTCGGGGGTTAACTCCCCCTTAAAAACGTTTTTACCTTGCTTATACTTAGCGTAAGTAGGTCGGCGGGATTAAACTGAACTATGTAACTTTATGTAAACAGGGTCTCCTAGTGCTGCTTTCTTGGGATTTTGATACTTGACGCATCGTTTACATAGTTGCGTTTTACAGCGCCGACCTACTTAAAGCTTAGTAGCAAATCGAATACTACCACCAATAACCGCGCCTTTAACAGCAACGTTACCAAAATCAGCCAGAGTAGGTTGAGCCTCGTAGCGTATCCCATCCTTAATTTGTTTTTGTTCTTGCTTTAATTCATGCTCTTTGCGGTCTAGCGTATCGTCAACTTTGCCTATTTGCACATCTTCATAGTTAGACGATCCAGCTTGAACAGTCTGACTGAAAGGACGACCAGACATCTGCTCTATTTCTTGAGCTTTTTCTTGTATTTTTTGAGCAGTAGGACTTGTTATTCCCTCGATTTGTTGCCCTTTCAATATTTTATCAATAATTTCATATTGGTTTTTAGGGATATGGTAATATGACCCATCTCTGCCAAAGTTTTCGTATTTCTTCATGTGGTCGAGAACGTGGTCTAAATTATTGCCAACCCCATTCACAAATTTAGACTGTACTTTAATACCATCAATTAAATAATCTTCCGGTGCTGTTCTACCCACTCCCTCAAAAGTAGCGCGAGTTTCAGAGGAGTTCAAAAGAGATTTTGCATTGCGAATACCAACTTCCACTTGCTCAGCTATTTCACCGTGTTTTGTGCTTGTGTTTCCCAGAATTTTTGCGGGGCTACCTACAAAATCACGAACTTTATCAATTTCTCCGACCGCTGCAAAAAAAGCTCGGTCTTGTTTACTGAGTTCCGTTGCAAGCTGTTCTGCATGGCGCAGATTTTCCTCGGCTACTATTGCAGCAACGAATTGAGTTGTCAGATGTCTATCTTCTCTGTTTTCCATGTTTAAAAAGTTGCAGCATTAGTCCCTAATTGCTAGAGCCTAATGCTGCACTCAAAATTATAATTACATTTTCAGGTCTACGGTCTTTTTAAGTGACTCGCTCAGCGAATTAATGGAATTGATTAAATTCGCCAGCATTTTTTTGAGAGATTGGCTAAAATCCAGGTAATTCAACGGCGCATTCTGCTTAAAGTCTTGCAGTCCACTTTGAATCAAGTTAGCTAGTTTGACAGTTTCCCCCTCCAGAAGATTGACTTCTTTCTTGGTTATGTTGACTTTAGCTGTGTCACCTTCAATTTCAATAGCGCGGTTAGTAGCTTCTCTCCCTATTTTCTCATTCTCGCTACTTGTCCAAAAAGCACTACCAGCCAAAGCTACACCACCAATCCCCCAGCCAATCGGCCCTGCTAGTGCCAGCAGTGCATTTCCAGCCACCATACCGCCACCACCCACAGTAAGAGCGCCACCTCCTAACCAGGCTAAAGCAGCATTAACGGCCGCTGCACCGGAAAGAGAAGCAATCGCAGTACCTGTTGAGGCTGTTCCAAAAGTTGTGGCAATTGCCATTGCTGCTGCTGGCCCAAAACAGGCAACTCCTGCTCCAGCCATTACTCCTGCACCACCTGCTGCTGCTCCTACATTGCTGTTATGAGCCGAATAAATTAGATCCCAATCTTTGCCAGTAATTTCCTTGAGCTGAAACTTCAGTTTGGTAACGACTTTGCTAAACTCTTTTGGCGAGTTTGCCAACGTGTTAATGTAATTTTCGCATAGTTGGATAATCTCAACCCCACGATTAACTCGCGTTTGATAAAGACTTCCAGCGGCATTTTGTAAATACTCACAATCTCTTTGGTACTTTTCTACTGCACGGCGCAGTTTCTCTTGTGCCTCTTTTTTGTATTCGTGGTTAAACATTTACGGGTAAATACCTAATTATGAGGAGTTTGTGTTGATAACTCTGTCGAGCAGAAAACTCTACCGCGCAAGCAGTGAGTCTTGCCCCGATTCCAGATGTAAAATTAATCACGATCCTGCTTTCCTTGATACTAACCTAACTACCTTTAACAAAGAAACTAATAAGCATTAGGAATCGTGTTAGACTTTGATTATAAAAAATCCAGAAACCTATCCCCTGCAATGGCATCCTCTAACGATCGCTTCTCCGAAGCTGCCCGCGACTGGGACTTAGAAACCCTCTACACAGACCTAGCATCCGCCAAGGGAAAGCGGCTCACGCCCACAGAAAAACAACATCTACGGGGTTTACTCTGCGGCTACAGTCCCGCCGAAATTGCGGAAACCCTCAGTAAAAACCCCAAGGGAATTGCCGTAGATTTCTGTAATACTTTATACCAATATGTAAAAAACCTTGTAGGCAAAGCGGATGAAAAGGTAGAAAACTGGAGGAAAATTTGTGAATGGCTGGAGGACGCAGGATATAAAACTCAGCCGTCTCCCAAACCTGAATCAGACGATTGTTTATCCGCAAAAATTATAATAAAAAAAGCAAATGTAGTTCTTGATAAAAATCAAATCATAGTTGATATAAACCTGCGAATAGTGGCCTCCTCACCTTCAGAAATTCCCATCATAGAAAACTTCGACATCAATGGCAATGGTGCAAACTAACGAAAGTACGATCGCACTCCTCATAACAAACCACACTTAAATACCCCCTTTATTCTTCAGTCCGCGCAGGCGGACTTTATTTGTGTAGACGCGGTTTCAACCGCCGAGTATCTTTTTAACATAATTTGCGACTTTAGATAGGGGCCAATTCTCCAAGCACGAAGTTATACTCTTAACATCTATTAAAAGCGATCGCCCGCCCCAACCAAAATGTACGTCCAAACATTGCTAAAACCAGACGGCCGCCCACTCACACTCTACAGCCGCTACCCAATCCCAGAAGGAATCGCGGCCGTAAGTCCCAGCAATGAACCCGTACAGGCGAACCCGCACTTTCGCTGGCATCCTTTGCGGGGGGAATGGGTAGCATACGCCAGCCACCGCCAGGGAAGAACTTTCATGCCGCCGCCGGAATACAACCCGCTGGCTGCTACAATTAATCCCAAATTCCCGACAGAATTGCCGCCTGGAGATTACGATGTAGCTGTTTTTGACAACCGCTTTCCCTCGCTGACTTTGCAGGCAAAAAACGCACCTGCAAGTATTGTGGAAACTCTTCCCGCTAAGGGCATTTGCGAAGTCGTTGTTTTCACTCAAGATCCAGAGGCTTCCCTCGGCGCTTTGGAGTTAAGTCACTTAGAATTGCTGTTAGAAGTCTGGGCAGATCGCACTTCAGTTATCGGCAGCAATCCCGAAATTCAATACGTCTTGCCTTTTGAAAATCGCGGCGTAGAAGTCGGAGTAACTTTGCACCATCCCCACGGTCAAATTTACGCTTATCCGTTTGTGCCACCAGTGCCAGCGCGGATGTTAGAATGTCAATCAGTTTACTATCAAAAAAATAGTAGCGGTTTGCTGCAAGATTTGATTCAAAAAGAGATTGCCGACAAACAGCGAATTATTTATTTAGACGAAGAGGCGATCGCCTTTGTCCCCGCTTGCGCCCGCTACCCTTACGAAGTGTGGATTGCCCCGATCGCCCCCGCTGCCACGTTTATCGATCTTACCGAAAAACAGCGTCAATCACTCGCTAAAGCCTTAAAAACAGTCACCCTCAAATATGACGGTTTGTGGCACCGCCCGTTTCCCTATTTGATGGCTTGGTTTCAGGGGCCCACAGACGGGAAACCGCATCCAGAAGCGCATTTGCACGCCCAATTTTATCCGCCCTATCGATCGAGCGATCGGCTAAAATATCTAGCAGGAACCGAACTAGCCGCCGGAATGTTTGCCAACGACGCTTTACCCGAAGAAAAAGCTAAAGAATTGCAAGCAGTACCTATCGATTTTAGATTTTAGATTTTAGATTTTAGATTTTAGAGATTGTAGATTTTAGATTTAGGAAATGTAAACTAAAATCAGTGATTTTCTTCCTTCTTCCTTCTTCCGACTTTCATCGGACTGACATCCGTTACATCCGTTACAGAATCCGTTGCCGAACTTCCTTCTTCCTTGTTTCATATATGATAAACTCATTAAACCCAGAAGTTGACTGCAAACTCGAATTCATCCGCAAAGCCTTAACCGAAACAGGAGCGATCGCCCTTCGCTTGCGCGGTACAGACTGGTTTGCTTGGGCCACAGCCGGCGGTTCCCATACAGTATTGCTAACCGCAGAAACCGGAGTTGCAGAAATATTAATTACCGCCGAAAACGCTTGGGTTCTCACCGATGAAATCGAAGCCCAGCGCTTGCAAGATGAAGAATTGCCAGCCAACTTTCAAATGCACATCTATCCTTGGGCAGATGTTTCACAGCGCGAAGCTTTTGTCAAAGAAATTACTGGTGGCGGTAACGTGATGAGCGATCGGTCAATTTATCCCAAAGAAACACCAATAATCGCATCTTTACAGTCTCGCAAACAGACAATGATGTCAAGCGAATTAGAGCGATACCGACGAGTCGGGCGTTTAGCCAGCGAAGCGATGACAGAGGTACTTTCCGCAGCAAAACCAACATGGACAGAATATCAGCTAGCGGGAGCCGGTGCAGAGGCATTGTGGGCGAGAGGTTTGCATCCAGCCCTGACATTAGTTGCTGGAGAAAGGCGTTTGCCGCTGTACCGCCACGCCACCGCAACCGCCGAAGAAATTGGGCGGCAAGCAATGTTAGTCTTTTGCGCGAGGGGATGGGGTTTGTATGCAAATTTAACCAGATTTGTCAGTTTCGACTTTCTTGGAGAAAAGCATTCAGAGTTGCACCGACAAGTCAGAGAAATTGAAGCGGCCGCGCTGAATTCGTGCCGGCCGGGAGTATCGCTGAATGCGGTTTATGATACCCTTAAAACTGCCTACGAAGAGCACGCATATCCTCAAGCAATTAGGCAACACCATCAAGGCGGAACTACCGGATATTTAGCGCGAGAAGTTGTGGCAAATCCGGCTACTTCAGATATGTTAGCCGAAAATATGGCTGTGGCTTGGAATCCGAGTTTGTCGGGAGCAAAAATAGAAGATACGTTTGTAATTCACAGCGATGGAACGTTGGAAAATTTGACATTCGATCCGAATTGGCCGAGTGTAGAAGTAGCGGGAAGATTGCGCCCAGTACCGCTGGAAATATGGGACGATCGACCATTGTCCATTTAACTTATCGCTCTATGTCCATCTCAGGCGCGATCGAGCCATCATGACCTGGAAAACGATACTTTCATTTATTGTCAGTGCAACAGTTCTGACTCTGTTGAGCGGTTGGTTGATGGTCGCAAATCTCCTGCCGATTCAAGCCGCGATCGACTACAGCGAGCGGGCACAGGCTTTGCTACCCATAGGTGCAGGTCTGACATTGACCCCAAACGGATTAAATAACGTGAGTTCGGGTTAAGCAACGAAGAGCAACCGAATTAATCCGATACGGTCATCTGATTGTGTCTGCGAGCAGCTAAGGCTAATTCAAAGCCTATCTTGAGTTGGTCAGCTTGATCCGAGGCATGGGATGCTTCTCCTCCTTGCCTTGCTTTGAGTTGTAACGGTGAGGCGATCGCAATCCGTTCCTCTTCATAATCAGTAAGAGCTTTAGCAACCGAAGGAGTATCCTGCAAGTTCAGCCCCTTGAGTTTTTTTGTTAAAGCAACAGCATCCTCAAATGCCATAGTAGCCCCTAATCCTAAGGACGGTCGCATCGGGTGAGCTGCATCTCCTAATAAGGTGATTCTCTCTCTATCTCCCCATTGGGAGACCGGTTCCCTATCGAACACGCCAGTTTCCACAATGGTGGTAGGGTCAGTTGCTCGAATAACCCTTTCAACAAAGGGAGTCCATTGGTCAAAAACTTGGAGAACCATAGCTAAAACATCGGTACTCTTCTCTGAAGTCGGATGGAGTGCAGTCCCTCCCCAAGCCAGTACCTCGGCTCCTGCATCCATAATCCAAAAATTTTTCTGGTCTCCGACCACCAGTTGAAAACCAGCCCCTTCTGCAAAGGGTTCAGCGAGGGGGGCTAGGATTTGACGGGGCAAGATTCCTCGCCAAGTCATGGTTCCAGTGTACAGAGGCGCACCATCTCCCACGGTAAGACCGCGAACCACGGAGTAATACCCATCGGCACCAATTAACACTCGTGCGCCAACATCGGGCTGATTCTCAAAGTGCAAATGTAAGGGAGGCTTGGACGCATCGGCGACCTTAGTGAAGTTGACAAACTTATGGTTGAGGTGAAGGGATACGGTAGGTGGCAGTGTGTTGTGCAGTGAGCTTTGTAGGTTATACCACGCTAGCCAAGTGAAGGGAGTACCAGCCAAGGGCGATTCATCAGAAAACAGCACCTCGCCATTGGGTCTCATCAGCAGTTGTCGCTGTGGGTTGGCAGCTAAGGCACGAACTTGGGTAGCGAGATCGGCATCGATCAGAGCCAATGCCTTATACCCCGCTTCTGCCAACCCTAGGGCAGCGCCGATGGGACGTAAAGCTCTAGCTCGTTCAAACACACCTACCGAAAAACCTAAATTGGCTAGCCCATGGGCTGCACATAGTGCGCCTGGTCCTGCACCAATAATGGCGATATCGAAAGTTGGGGTTTCACTCATTTTTAGATACCGTTAAAAGCAGCAGCGACGAAAGCGATTGCCTTGGGCACTAGCGAAGCTAATCGCGCTTCGTGTGAGATGATGTAGTTTCTGCTTGATAGTAATACACTCACGCACTAATTGATAAAAGAGACCTCTTGCAAAAGAAGGCGGGCGCGATCGCAACCTGTAACAAGCGTGCATACCAACTATAGCTTCAACAATCGCGCGGGGTCAAAGTTTTTAGGATTGTATCGAGTCAATTTATATATCGCCACCGTCGGTTCGGATGAAGATTTAATCTGATAGCTGGACTCTATAATTATCAACTCAATAAAGTTCAAAACTTGATGTAGCTCAGCTTAAAAAATCGCAAAAAATTCTCTAATACAAGATGAATTTCAAGAATGGATATACAGCTACAAGCCTGCGTAAACCGTTGAATTTGTGCTGATTAAAAATGCTGGCATCATGCCGCAACCGGCACTCGAACATAATAAATAAAGGAGGTATTTAAGCTGGATTTAGATTAAACTCTCAATACAGGTCTTTCGGGATTTTCGGGATTGGGAATTAGACGCTGATTTTTGCAATCTACTAGCAAATCTAAAGTTTCTAACACAGTTTGACCGATTAGCACCATATCGCCTAAAACCATTGCCGCCTCAATAGTTTCGCGCCCTTCCAGTTCAATGATAATAGGCCCAGTCAATCCCACTGTTTCTTGTCGGCCATCGGCATATTTTGCTATTTCCTGACTCCGAATTCTTAAACCGAGCTGTTCGCAGACTTCTACAGGAATAGCTGTGCGTACTGCACCAGTATCTATGAGTGCTTCTGCTTCGTACAGGCGCAACAGATTTGGATTGAGCACTCCTCGACTCACTAAGGCTTCATCAATGGCATTCGTTAGCTTGACTTTGACTCGAACTGCACCGATATTTTTGCTGCTTTGACTTCGATCGCGATCGAGATTTATCATATCGCCTCTCTTTTCGTCTAGAAAGTCTACCTTTGATTATAGCTTGAAATCCGTGCAGCCACAGGTGTTAACCTGTAGGCTGCAACCGCACGCAAAATATCTCTAAAGACTATTCATCTTCAGCATAGATAAATCGATACAATTCGCTCGGATCTGGCTCAGGGCTTTTCTCCGCAAAATCTACCGCATCATCAATTACTGCTTGAATCTTATTATCGATCTCTTTTAATTCTTCAGCAGTTGCCAAAGTTCGATCGATCAAATCAGCAGCCAACTTCTTAATCGGATCGCGGGGGAACCAATATTCCTTCTCTTCTTTAGAACGCAACTCGTCGGGATCTGCCAAAGAATGGCCGCGAAAACGATAAGTCAAAGCTTCGATCAAAGTCGGCCCTTCGCCGGCCCGCGCCCGCGCTACAGCTTCCTTTGCCACTTCCCGAACCGCCAAAACATCCATCCCGTCAACCTCGACGCCAACCATGCCAAAAGCATGAGCTTTCTTGTAAATCATGGGGTCAGAAGTAGCTCGTTCGTGGGCCATCCCGATCGCCCATTTGTTGTTTTCGACAACATAAAGAATCGGCAACTTCCACAAAGCCGCCATATTCAAACACTCAAAAAACTGCCCGTTATTTGCAGCACCATCGCCAAAAAAACAAGCAGTTACCCCATCGGAACTCTCATCGCCCAAAGCTTCGCGGCGGTACTTCGATTGAAAAGCCGCCCCCGTAGCTACAGGAATCCCCTCAGCCACAAAAGCATAACCTCCCAACAGTCGGTGTTCGGCCGAAAACATATGCATCGAACCGCCGCGGCCCTTCGAGCAACCAGTTTCCTTTCCGAACAACTCCGCCATTACCTCCCGCGCCGGCACGCCCGCGCTCAAAGCGTGAACGTGATCGCGGTAGGTGCTGCTGACGTAATCGGTGTCATCCCGGCGCATCGATCGAATCACGCCAGTAGACACAGCTTCCTGACCGTTGTACAAGTGGACAAAACCAAACATTTTGCCCCGGTAGTACATCTCAGCACACTTGTCCTCAAAGTAGCGCCCCAAGACCATATCCTCGTAGAGCATCAAGCCCTCATCCCGAGAAATGTTTACGCTTTGCGCGTCAAAAACTGGTAAAGTCCGTTCCTGAACCATAAATAATTAATACCCGACGATCGGCTTCCTAGACATCTAAATTTAAACCCAGATGGGACACAACCGCAGCAGAAAACGATCGCACTTTTGCTCCGCAGCAGTTCACCAATTGTTAAAATGAGTTTGGCAGGCGGGGCCGATTGCCCGGACTCGGAGAACCAACTCCCATCTAAACCCCATGCCGACGAATGATATAATTCCATTACTCTCAAACCCGAAAATGCTCAAGAGTCAAACAACTCATTTAGCTCAGGGGCAGTGGGGCTTTCCATTTTCCTTGCTGTAAAACCCTGTAGAGGGAAAAAAATCACATTATCTCTACCGTAACTCCAACATACCGTGAATTGGGCGGTTGGAAGCCAACACCAGAATTTTTGATTTGGTTTGCGGGAGTATCTCACTTAAGATAGGCTAATTCAGTTGCTAGCGCTTTGGGGAAGTGGACAGTGTTAATTCCACTAGATTACTACCGGATTTTGGGTCTACCGATTCAAGCTACTGCCGAACAGTTGCAGCAGGCTCACCGCGATCGAACTTTACAGCTTCCGCGCAGGGAGTATTCCGAAGTTGCGATCGTGGCCCGCAAACAACTGCTCGATGAAGCCTGCGCCGTTCTGTCAGACTCAGACGAGCGCAAAGCTTACGATGCCAGTTTTTTAGCCAAAACTTACGATCGAGAGTCGGAAGCCGCACAGGAAGCCAAGCACCAGAGGTCGAAAACCTCAGCAGGCACGGCCACAGTCCTGCAAGACGCAGGAGAAACAGCTCCGGCAGAGTCCAAGCCTTTAGAGGCTGCTCCCGACCCCCACACTCCAAGTATTGAAATCGATGACAACCAATTCGTAGGAGCCCTGCTCATACTGCAAGAACTGGGGGAATACGAACTCGTACAGAAGCTGGGTCGCCCGTATCTTAACAATGGCAGCATCGCGATCGCAGAAGGTCGTTTCGGCGACCCCCAGCTCGTGCGGCCAGATATAGTTTTAACCGTCAGCCTTGCCTGTCTAGAACTCGGCCGCGAACAGTGGCAGCAAGGTCAGTACGAAAATGCCGCAAAATCATTAGAAGCAGGCCAAGAAGTGCTGCTGCGCGAAAGCCTATTTGCAAGCGTGAGGGGTGAAATGCAAGCCGACCTATACAAACTGCGTCCGTACAACATTTTAGAGCTACTATCCCTCCCTGAAGAAAAAGTTGCCGAGCGTCGCCGGGGACTGCAAATCCTGCGAGAAATGCTTCAAGAACGGGGCGGCATCGACGGTTCGGGAGACGATCGATCGGGTTTAGGAATAGAAGACTTCCTCCGCTTCGTGCAGCAATTGCGCAAACACCTAACCAGCAGCGAGCAGCAGACGCTATTTGAAGCCGAAGCCGGCCGCCCCTCCGCAGTCGCCACTTACCTCTCGGTCTACACCCTGTTAGCCCAAGGATTTGCCGCCAGACAGCCATCGATGATCCGTCGCGCCAAGCTGATGCTGATGCAGCTCGGCCGCCGCCAAGACGTTCACCTGGAAAAAGCCGTTTGTTCCCTGCTGCTGGGCCAGACAGAAGAAGCCAGCAGAGCCCTCGAACTCAGTTCGGAAAAAGAACCCCTCGCCTTCATTCGCGAACATTCCCAAGATTCTCCCGATTTGTTGCCCGGACTGTGCTTGTACGCCGAACACTGGCTGCAAGAGGAGGTGTTTCCCCACTTCCGCGACTTGGCCAACCAGTCAGTCTCCTTGAAAGATTACTTTGCCGACCCGAAAGTACAAGCTTACCTAGAAGCTTTGCCACAGGACGCAGAAACCGCCAACGAATGGGTCGTGGTGCAGCCCCGCTCGGGCAAGCCCGCGGCGCGGCTGCAACCGACAGCAGGCCGATCGCCCGCAGCAGTAACCCCACCATCCGCCCCGCAGGGAGCTAGTACCGTCACCTTGACCCCCGTACCTGCCGAGACCGAAACCGCAGCCTCAGGCCCGAAATTCCAGGCAACGGCTGCTGCGGCGAGCACTGCTGCCGCCGTCTCTCTCCCGACAGCTACGGCGGGACAGCCCGCAGACTCAACTTCCAAGCATCGCAGGCGCCAACATTCAGGGCGCAGCGGAGCAACCGGCAAGGCGCTAACAGGCGATTTGGTCGATCGGGCGCGCACTAAGGCAGCAGAACTTTCCGCCCAAGTCAAGTCTATGCCTCGAAACAGACTGGCTCTGTTTCTAGTCGCAGGTGTCCTGAGCCTTTTACTGCTGTGGTTCATACTCAGTCTGTTGGCGAGCGCGATGCAAGCCCTCTCGGGCCCATCCCTGCAAGGAGAGCACGCCCGCGTCGGGTTTGAAGCAGCGCCCATAGAAATCCCGGCTGTTTCCGTGGCCCCAGAGCCTGGCGCTGCAGCCCCGGTGTCGGGAGAAATCACTGAAGAATCAGCAGAACAAATAGTTCAAGGCTGGCTGTCGGCGAAAGCAGCGGCTTTGGGCCCCAACCACACTGTGGAAGAATTAAAGCAAGTTCTGACAGAACCGGCTTTGTCTCGCTGGCAATTGATGGCAGACGCTCAAGAGCGAAACAACGCGCATCAGCGTTACGTACACAAGCTGCAAGTTAATGGAGTTAAGACGAATCCGACTAATCCCGATCGCGCCCAAGTAGAAGCCCAAGTAGCGGAAAAAGCCGAAGTGTTCGATCGCGATCAGCTCGTTTCTTCCCGCAACGAAAACCTGCGGGTGCGCTACGACTTGATCCGCCAAGACGGACAGTGGCGGATTATGGATTGGCAAGTGATTAAGTAAGGAATTGGTAATTGGTAATTGGTAATTTCTGCTTGCTAGTTGCTAATTACCAATTTCTAATTGTTAGTTAAATTTTTAATCCCAAAAGCTGGAGTTTTGAATTGCAGATTATTGTTGAAGGCTGGCGTTTTATTTATCATTCCTATTGCGTAGCCAATCAATTTCAACTGCTGGAAATGCTCGATCGCCCGCGAGGACAAATTGAGCTTTTCCACCGCGATATGCCTTACATAGACGCAGCTTGGGAGACGAAAGTTAGTTTGTTCGATCGCCCAAATGAAACATTACTCCGCAGCATTAAGAACCCTGCCGCAAATCAGTCAGCGGATGTTACGCTGCGAATGTACTGCCCGTGGGACTTCTCGGCATCCAGCAGCGCCGCCACTTGGGTATTTGCAGCCACAGAATGGGGGATTGTTACCAGTACAGTATTGCAGGCGATGGGGGTTAAGTCGATCGCCCAAACCCCGGTTAATTCAGAAACCAAAATTATTACACCGTCGGCGTGGTCAAAAGCCGGCTTAATTCGCAGCGGTGTTGAGGCCGATCGCATTGCCGTCGTACCTTTGGGAGTCGATCCTAAGATTTATTATCCTCTCTCGGGCGATCGGCGTCAATCGCTGCGCCAAAGCTTTGGCTGGTCAAACTATTTTATATTTTTAAACATCGGAGGGCAAACGGATCGCAAAGGTATTCGCCCTTTATTAAAAGCCTTCGCTGCGGTAGTTGACAAATATCCAGATGCGAGATTAGTTTTAAAAGGTTCAGAACTGCTTTATCCGTCGAGAGACGAGATTGCTGAAGCCAGCCGAGTTGTCCTCGACGATGCTGAAAGAGCGAGAGTTTTACCGAGATTAATTTATACTGGCAGCCAGCTATCTTTTGCTCAAATAGCTGAGTTTTACCAAGCAGCAGATGCTTATGTTTCTCCCTATTTAGCAGAAGGTTTTAATCTGCCGGTGTTGGAAGCTGCTGCTTGCGGTTTGCCGGTTATTTGCACTGCGGGCGGCCCTACGGATGATTTTACGCGATCGGACTTTGCACTGCGGATTGAAAGTAAATTGACGGCTGTGGCGAGCGATGGGGAAACTTTATTTATCCTAGCTCCTGAGTGGGAACATTTGACTGATTTGATGCGAATTGCGATCGAGCAGCCTGGTATAGCTGCGAAAGCTAGGGTTGCGGGCCCGGGTTTTGTGGCGGAAAATTTTACTTGGAGGCGCGTAGTCGATCGATTGTTGGAGGTTATGGGAGGAGATAAAAAGAGAGAGGAGAAGTCTATTTTTGAGCCAATAATTTTGTAGTTTGGCGTTTCAAGCCCTAGATGGGGAAATAGGTTTTTTCCGGCCTTTGAGGAGGCGAAGCGATCAGCGGTTTGTGGCACGTTTCAATCCCTGATAGGGTTTTAGGTTTTTTCCGGCTTCAATTACCTACGGCAACGGCATGGGCAGAGCAAATGTAGTTTCAATCCCTGATAGGGTTTTAGGTTTTTTCCGGCTTGCCCGGTCAAGCTGTGGTGGCTGAGCAAGGAAGTTTCAATCCCTGATAGGGTTTTAGGTTTTTTCCGGCGTGCCGTATCATATTTGTGGTTATCTGTCCATTCTTCGGCGTTTCAATCCCTGATAGGGTTTTAGGTTTTTTCCGGCACGATCGACCTGTTGAGCACCCTGCGAGATTTGGTTTCAATCCCTGATAGGGTTTTAGGTTTTTTCCGGCCTGGGCCGCTGTGGGGAACTGCTGGGCGGGAAAAACTGTTTCAATCCCTGATAGGGTTTTAGGTTTTTTCCGGCACAGGTCATAGAAGCATTAACTCTCTAATTCGTTATATTGTTTCAATCCCTGATAGGGTTTTAGGTTTTTTCCGGCTTGCAGCGAGCCGTCGATAGGGTGAACCTTGTTGTTTCAATCCCTGATAGGGTTTTAGGTTTTTTCCGGCTCTTGATACCCAGCGCTGTCAAATCCTCAGTTGACAAGTTTCAATCCCTGATAGGGTTTTAGGTTTTTTCCGGCGTCGCAGCTTCAAATCAAAGTCTCAGAGCTGGCTCAGTTTCAATCCCTGATAGGGTTTTAGGTTTTTTCCGGCGCTGCTGATTCTCTTTCCTTAATCCACAGTTCGATCGCTTCGTTTCAATCCCTGATAGGGTTTTAGGTTTTTTCCGGCGCAAAGAATCGGGCCACGAATTTTGGCAGATGGTTCAATGCAGTTTCAATCCCTGATAGGGTTTTAGGTTTTTTCCGGCCTTGAGCCGAATTATTCTTGTAAGGTAAGCGAGTTACAGTTTCAATCCCTGATAGGGTTTTAGGTTTTTTCCGGCCTTGAGCCGAATTATTCTTGTAAGGTAAGCGAGTTACAGTTTCAATCCCTGATAGGGTTTTAGGTTTTTTCCGGCCAGTGTCAGCTACGCCAACAAACTTGTCAGCAATGTCCGCTACGTTTCAATCCCTGATAGGGTTTTAGGTTTTTTCCGGCCTTATTAATTTTTGCGCAATTGGATAGGTAAGGTTGTTTCAATCCCTGATAGGGTTTTAGGTTTTTTCCGGCCTCCAGCGTAGCTGATCGGCTTGTGCGAGTCATGTTTCAATCCCTGATAGGGTTTTAGGTTTTTTCCGGCCAAGGGGCGATGCTTCGACTTCCTCTCTGAATGTTTTAAGTTTCAATCCCTGATAGGGTTTTAGGTTTTTTCCGGCGAACATTCTAATAAATTAGCTCGATTGTGGATACGTTTCAATCCCTGATAGGGTTTTAGGTTTTTTCCGGCTTTTGATGGAAATCAATCTTACAGCGATATGCTCGTTTCAATCCCTGATAGGGTTTTAGGTTTTTTCCGGCCAAATATCATGCTCTTCTTCATCGGAAATATTTTCGTTTCAATCCCTGATAGGGTTTTAGGTTTTTTCCGGCTTGCCTTCTTCGATCGCCAGTTGGTCTAAAATTTCGATAGTTTCAATCCCTGATAGGGTTTTAGGTTTTTTCCGGCTATAAATATTGCTTTATTGTTTCTTCCCTTACTACGTTTCAATCCCTGATAGGGTTTTAGGTTTTTTCCGGCAGCGATCGGCATAACCCTAATTCTGCCGCCGCGACGTTTCAATCCCTGATAGGGTTTTAGGTTTTTTCCGGCCTCAAAGATGATCGCCGACTGGTTGGCGAAATTTGGTTTCAATCCCTGATAGGGTTTTAGGTTTTTTCCGGCCCAAAGATAAAAAGTCGAAGGGTGTTTAGTCCTCGTTTCAATCCCTGATAGGGTTTTAGGTTTTTTCCGGCTTTTAGATCGGGCATGAAAAACCCATGAGATCTCAAGTTTCAATCCCTGATAGGGTTTTAGGTTTTTTCCGGCCTGCGTCAGGCGAGTTATAGAGAAAGAGCGACAGGTTTCAATCCCTGATAGGGTTTTAGGTTTTTTCCGGCCTTTTTGTCCCTGAGGTTGCTGCAATGGCCGGAGAGTTTCAATCCCTGATAGGGTTTTAGGTTTTTTCCGGCCCGTAGGAATTCGGTGGAAACGTTTCTTCATTAAAGTTTCAATCCCTGATAGGGTTTTAGGTTTTTTCCGGCCTCACATTTACCTTAAATTCCTTGACAGTGGCAAGTTTCAATCCCTGATAGGGTTTTAGGTTTTTTCCGGCCTAGCTCGATAAACCCTTCAAGTTGAAGCAAACTGTGTTTCAATCCCTGATAGGGTTTTAGGTTTTTTCCGGCCTTTAGATTTTTAGGTGGTATGCAAGCCATAATGCCTTCGGGGTTTCAATCCCTGATAGGGTTTTAGGTTTTTTCCGGCTGTAAGGTTCGCTGGGAGTTAGAAGGAGGAAGTAGCGGAAGTTTCAATCCCTGATAGGGTTTTAGGTTTTTTCCGGCCTGACGGCTCCACAAAAGAAGCGTTGACATTCCAAAGTTTCAATCCCTGATAGGGTTTTAGGTTTTTTCCGGCCTAATATACCAATTGCTAGCTTCGGCCAAGTCGACAGTTTCAATCCCTGATAGGGTTTTAGGTTTTTTCCGGCCTTTTCTGGTTTCAACACTTATCTGTTTGCCTTTGTGTGTTTCAATCCCTGATAGGGTTTTAGGTTTTTTCCGGCCCTAAAAAACTGAGTTTTTAAACTATTAAAACTTTCGTTTCAATCCCTGATAGGGTTTTAGGTTTTTTCCGGCTCGCCGTTGGAGAATCAACGCTCCCAACTTGTGAAGTTTCAATCCCTGATAGGGTTTTAGGTTTTTTCCGGCCGCGATTTTTACAGAAATCTATGTCAATTACCGTTACCCGTTTCAATCCCTGATAGGGTTTTAGGTTTTTTCCGGCCGCTAATTTCGTCTTTAAAGCGCCACTCGTCCGAGGTTTCAATCCCTGATAGGGTTTTAGGTTTTTTCCGGCCTCCAGCACTTTGTAAGTTTCGGAAGTTTCGTTAGTTTCAATCCCTGATAGGGTTTTAGGTTTTTTCCGGCCGCGGTTCTGTGAATCCTTCCCCTACTCCTCGATAGTTTCAATCCCTGATAGGGTTTTAGGTTTTTTCCGGCTTATCCCGGTTTAGTTAAGCTTGATATTAGGATGTTTCAATCCCTGATAGGGTTTTAGGTTTTTTCCGGCCAATTAAAAAAAATGGACAAAATAGTGTTGGAGAGTTTCAATCCCTGATAGGGTTTTAGGTTTTTTCCGGCCTTTCTGTAGTTCTTGCTTTTGAGTTTCAGTAATCTTGTTTCAATCCCTGATAGGGTTTTAGGTTTTTTCCGGCCTAATGACGACTTACATCAAAAACCGCAGCTTGAATGTTTCAATCCCTGATAGGGTTTTAGGTTTTTTCCGGCCCTAAACCCGCACCTTCTCCACTTGCAGTCAGTTTGTTTCAATCCCTGATAGGGTTTTAGGTTTTTTCCGGCCTTGGTAAGTTTGTCGGATCTACTTTTTAGTAATCCAGTTTCAATCCCTGATAGGGTTTTAGGTTTTTTCCGGCTTTAACAGTCTTGTAACGCTTAGCTACTTCCCCAGAAGTTTCAATCCCTGATAGGGTTTTAGGTTTTTTCCGGCCCGCCCGTTCCAGAAGCCTTGCTGTATTTGGTTTTCAAGGTGCAGTTCCGTAAATCTAAAACAAAAGTACCATTCCAGCCTGCGGCTTGTCAATACCAAAAAATTCATACTCACTCCAAAACCTTATCCTGTAAAGCTTTCACAATTTCCGCGAAGCGTTTTTTCAGAGGAGGGGCATCAAACTCTTGCTGCACGTGAGTTTGAGCCGAAAAATTTGATACCCCGATTTTAACACCTACCCATTCACGGAAACTAAGCAAAAAATATTGTGCGATCGGCTGGCACTACCCCACCAATGCGTTCGATCTTACCCTGACAGCAAGCGCACAGCGGGAAAAACAAAATACTGTCTTCGTTGGGTTTGATGACTTTGTTCAGGCGCGATCGCAACTTCGCATACTGAGTCTCGCTCAAATCAGCACACTCAAACACACTGTACTGCATCCACTGCCCATAGGATTTCAGCATTTTGTGAATCTTTGTCCGGCGCTTATCTTCGGAAATATCGTAAGAAATCAGAATGTGCATATCTAGTACAAAACTAAAGGTGGATATTTGTCAATTTCGCCCATCAAATATTTCGCCAACAGCCGCCCTTGAATTTCAAAAGCTTCTTGATACGTGCACTTGCGTTTCAAAACAGGATGCTTAAACTCAGACTGCTTTTTCTTTTCATACAACTTCAGAAACTCTTTCCGTCCCGTTTCCGACAGTCGCACCACATTACTCAGAGGTTCCACAGTAAAATCATTCGGCGTCAGAATCCGGCGGTTAATCGCATTCAAAATGATACTGTCTGCTACCAAAGGGCGGAACTCTTCCATCAAATCAAATGCTAAACCCACGCGACCGTAGCGCTGCATATGAAGGTATCCTAAATAAGGATCAAATCCCACAATATTAATCGCGCTTTGCACATCGTGACGCAGCAGCGTGTAAGCAAAATTCATCAAAGAATTCACCGGATCCGTAGCAGGGCGGTGTCGCGGTTGAAACACAAAGCCTTCCGCGCGAATTAATTGGTTGAAAACTCTGAAATATGCCGCACTTCCAGCACCTTCCTGTGCGCGCAAGGAGTCAATATTGTCAGTTTTGTCAAGTTTGGCGATCGCATTGGAAATCTGCATAATTGCCGAAGCTAAATTGATTTCCGAATGTTCCCGCTGAGTTTGAGATAAACTGGTGCGATAATTCTTCAATTTACCCCGAATAAAACCCCGGACAACATGAATAGCTTGCGGAGTTTCCCCCGCCGCTTTCCACTGAGCATTGCGAACGAAAATGTTTTTACTTAATTCCGGTTCCAGCTTACCCAAATAGTGACCCGTATCCGTGATAAAAGTCAGAGGAATTTTCCGTTGTAACAATTCTGCGATCGCCGCCGGGGAAATAGTCGCCCGTCCCAAAATCACCACTCCATCTAAATGAATCAAAGGCACATCCTGTAAGATTTGATTCTTTGCCTTGACATTCAGCCGTTCATCTGTTTTCCCAATAAACACATCATCTTGATTGATATACAGTGTTCCCACGATCGACTCCTAAATTTGTAGTTTGGATTAATTAGCTTCTTGATAGCGCAGGACTTTCTCAGCAGCTTGCGGCAAACATTGCTGATAAAGGCTGCAACCTTGACAGCGTTTGGTATAATTAGGTCGAGGCATTGTGCCTGTTTGCAGCAAAAATTGGATAGCGGTGATAGTGGCGATCGCCTCCTGTCTCAACCCCTCAGAAATCTCCACTAATTGCCGCTGATGCGACTGCGCATAATACACATATCCAGTCGCAATAGTTTTCCCCGTCATCTCCTCCAAACAAAGCGCTTGGGCGCAAACTTGCAACTCGTCGTTATCCCATTCCCCCTTCCGTCCCCGCTTGTATTCCACCGGATAAATCTCACCCTCAGCCGACTCAATCAAATCCGATTTACCAATTAGTTTGTAGCGCTCAGACTTCAGCCAAATTGCCCGAACCTGCCAAGTTTCATCGCGGTTAATCTCGCCCATCGTGTGAACGCGATCGTGCAAACTCGTCCCTTCAATGGTATACTGATTGTCCGCGAATTCCCCCGCACAAAACATCCGCCAGCAGCGGTGAGCGCAATAGGAATACTGGTTGAGAGATGCGATGGAAATGTAATCAAAATCGTTCATGATTGTAAGGGTTTGTAAGAGATTTGTAATTGGGAATTAGTTATCCGCCAGTCCGCCAGGGGTTGAAACATTTAATTTCCCTGTGGGGGCGAAAGAATGTGAGGAATTAGTGCTCCACCAGTCCGTCAGGGGTTGAAACCCCTGTCTCATAGCTAAAGTCGGTTGAAACCGACTGAAGAAGTAATTTAATCATGGATGATATTTTGAGCTGATAGGTAACAGTAAGCGCAAAGGTTGAAACCAACTGAAGAAGTAATTTAATCATTCATACTTGCAGTCCTCTTAAGAGGACTTTAGCTTTGAGGCAGGGGTTGAAACCCCTGGCGGACTATGGGTTTTACGTTAAGTTATCAAGAACTCTTATTAACAACAATCCGCCGAGTCATTCCCATCCCCATCGGAGTTTTCCTCCCCACCCCGCAGTAAACAGCAAAATCAGCCAAAGCATTAATTTGCTTAATCGCTAAAGGCTCCACATCTCCCAAAATCCGATAACTAACCTCCCCAACCATGCCGACAAAATCGCTTTGATAGTTAGTCAATCTTTCACTTCGGATATTGACAAATGTAGAAAAAAGTGCATCGAAGGAAAGATCGGGAATTGCGATCGGGCTGTACTTATTCCAGCGACTGAGGAGACTATTAAAAACGCAATCTCTAGTAGGAATCACCGAATCGAATTTGCCCTGCCTAAAAGTAGTAGGAGTCGCAAAACTGAAGGCAATTAAGCGATTAGTTTCGGAAGCGCGATCGTACAATTGAGAGTAATCGCAAGCATTAGCCCAAGGCTGATCTACTTGGGGCGTTCCGAGAATCTTAGTAATCATCAAATCGGCAGGCCCGAGATGCCACGGCTTCGACGGATTGAGGTTCAGCCAAAGATTAGTTAATTTGCCAAATAAAGTGTCATCCAGCAGGGTAATTCGCCACCAACAGAGGGTATGTTCTGGAATCGGTTCTGTGTGTTCCCATTGCAGGAAATGGTGTTTTTTGAAAGGGCATTTTTTAGTTTGCAAAGGGCTGAGGGTGAAGGATTTTTGGGCGGTGGCATCGTGGAGGCGATCGCCGAGTTTTTTGTCCACGGAGCTCACGAGGGTGAGAAAGAGGGCGTGCAGGTGTCTTCCGGTGAGGTATCCGGGGGGAATCGGGGCCAGGGGAAGGATGTTGAGGACTAGGCTGTGTGGCATATTGGTTAATGGTTGGTTGTGTTGATTAGGGTGCGATCGCTGTTAAGTCGTCTCCTCTAATGCCTTGGTGTAGGTAATAATTACCGATTTTTTCTGAGCCGTGTTGCCATACTGATATAATAATTTTTCATCAAACCCATTTGTTTTCAGCTTGATGAAAACTCCTGGAAGTTTCACAAAACCTAGTTCTGGCTCATAGGAATATTCTGGATTCCCATCTAGCATGGATGCACCATCATTACTTCGATGTATTTTGATGATAATATCTTTTTGATAGGCAAAGCCCCAGCGTAAATCACGCCTTTCCCATGAAGTCTTTTCTTGGTCATAGTAGCGTTCATAAACATGAGTATTGGCATACTGATTACTCTTGTCTTTTTTGATGGTTAAACGGTCAATTGGCACTGTCACTTGAGGCATATTCTCAATTTTGTCGCCATGAGTTCCATCGTCATAAACTAATGTTGCGGATGGTGTCCAACTCCGAGTAACGACTAGCCCTTTTTCGTGAGCTGGTTGACAAGTTAAGTCAGCACTGTAAACATAGTCATGGAGCATTGAGAATAGTTCGACTACTCGGTAGTCATTAACTTGTTGCGATCGCGAAATACATTTAGCAATTTTCTGAGTTTCAAATTGAGTTAGCTGTTGCAGAGTATCTTGATAAGTTTGCCATCCAGACTCATCCAGCGTATTAGCAAATTCTTGGATAGCATTCCCCACCAAAATCACCTTAGCATCAGAAATATTACCTCGACGGTTGCAGCGTCCCGCTCTTTGAATCAGGTTTTCCGGCGGGCAAATTTCAGAAATTAAGACCTCACTATTCAAATCGCAACCAACCTCGATCGCACTGGTAGTTATTAAAATATAAGGTCTATCGTGGTCATCTCTACTTTTTAGTTGTCGGTAGAGTTCTGGTCTAAGATGCTGGTCAATCCTGCCGTGATACAAGAACAATAATTGTCCCCAATCGTCGGTGCTAGAAATTAACTGTGATTGAACTTGTTGGTAAATGACCGCTGCATCTTTGACCGTTTCAACAACAGCAATGATCCTGCGATTAATTTTAGCTTTCCATTCTTTGAGAACAAGTTGAGCAATTTGCTGCGGGAAAATCTGAGGATTATTTACATTTATTTTAAGGTTGCTGAGCCATTCAAAGCTTCTTTCTTCTGGATAAGATTGCTTTAATGTTCGCTGCTGAAATTGGCGGAGTGCTTCAGCGTTACTAGGATTATCAATGCAATCAATCACATCCAAGTAATCGAAGCGGTCGATATATTCTGGTGGCATAGTAGCTGTCATCAGAATGAGCGAGCGCCCAGCTTCATAAAGTGACTTTACTAAACTTTGAAAATTTGTAAATGCTATCTCATCGTAACTGTGAGCCTCATCAAAACAGATGATAGTTTTTTCATCGCCAGTTTTGTCCCGGTGAATCCTCAAGGGAAATACAAAAGACTTTTGCTTGTCTCCAAAGGCAAAATAACGGTAGATAAATTTGTCCAATGTCGTTAAAATGACATCTGCCTTGTAAAGATGCCGTCTGGGATTGTAAGTTCTCGGTTTAGGTTCCTCTGTTCCATTGCGATAAACCCAGCGTTGCATTTGAGAGCCAGTATCGATGACTAAAGAGATTTCCCGGTCTGGGTTCAGCTCAGAAAAACGTTTTAAATACTTTTCAATTCGGTGTTTTTGGTCTTCTATTAAACTCCTAGCAGGTAGTGGCAAAATTAAACGACTATTTTTTGATAATGCCGGAAATAAAATCGCTTCAAACTTTCCCGAACCAGTAGCCGATTTGAGCAAAAAAGCTGGGTTTTCTGTCTGTTCAATTACCTCAAAAATCATTTTTTGCATGGGGTTAGGCGCAAATCCAGCTAACTGCTGATACCAAAACTCACAATCTCGATTTTGAAACTGCTTGTTTGACGAATAAGGTTTGAGCGTCACTTTTCGAGGTTCTGCTTTTTCTGGCTGACCTTGCTGCTTTTGCCACCATTGTTTAGCAATTGCGTCTAACTTTTTCCCTAAGTCAACATCTCGATTTTCTGTCCGACATTTTTTCAACTCAGCCTTGTCATCCTCAGAAAGACAAAACAACCAATAGTCAAAAGTTAATTCAATTTGGCCGGGCGAGAAAATCCAAGGGTCAACTCGATAAACATTTTGCTCGGAATCATCCTTAGCAATGGTATAATCCATGAAAGTGCGCGACTCGGCTTGCTCGTCATCTCCAATTACCCGACAAGCTAACTCAGCTTCAATTTGATCGCACATTTCTAAAATGTAAAGTTCTCGTGCATAAGCTAAAGGTTCTTCTGCGAGATTATTTGCATACTCCGGATGTTTCTTTAATTCATAAGTATCACGACAGATATCTTTAACCGAAAAATCGTGGTGTCCTTTCGCCAAAGACTCAGCCCACGCATCTTTGCTTTCTGCTAAATACCGATGTCCTCTGAAAGAGTAAATATATTTTTTGAAAATGCCTTTGCTGCTAGTTTCAACTCGCAGATCAAACTTTTGTGGTTTGCCTTTGTCGTGAATTTTTGCTGCTTCCTTAACCCGTTCAAAGGATGAGGAACAAGGAAAGTCATCTCGCTCCCAGTATTCAACTAACTTGATGACATTCCCAACATGATTGCCCAGAGGCTGAAAACGGATTTCATTAGGAATTGCGGGTTCGGGATTGGGGTCACTAGGAAAAAATACACGACCAAAATTATAGGGACGCTGACGTTCTGACTTAGCCATAAACTTAATCTCTTAGCAGGTTGATAAGGGAAACGGGGAGATAAATTTCTCCGTCGGTGTAGCAATCAAGAGTAGGTGGACAGTTAAAAGCTTGCGGGTAGTAAGCGGCAACAAAAGGAATAAATCCATCTACAGGAGTGCGATTTTGGTCTAAAAATCCCTCTGTTTCTGAATCAATTTCAGAACCAGCAGACCAGTTGTAACGGTACAAGTTGTAAATATCGCAACCTCCAACAAACTGAGAACTCTGTAACAGTGCTTCCATCGGGACAATTGTTGATGGATAAGCTGTAACTGTTTCGCGCTTTAACTCAATGGGCTGAAAAACTTCTGTCACAACGGCAAAGCCTTCTTTACCCAGTTTGCAGCCGTAGGTTTCTAAGTCTTGGAAATGTTCTAAACCTTGTAAAGATTCGCTAACGACATAGCCCGTCAGTTCCTCTACAATTAAATATTCCCAAGTGTGAAGTTGAAAGTTTGCTTTGTCTTTTTCCACATACAAGCGAGAAAATACATCGTGATTAAATTCGCGCATTCCTTTGCGATAGGTTTTATGCACTCCCCACCAAGTGTTTAAGGTAGGATAGGCTCCTAGCGCAACATAATGACGGGGTAAAGCATAAAATGGGGGGTCATCTTTGTTGATTCGAGTTTCAGGAATTTCTAACCCTACACTGAGCATTCCTAGCCTTCGCAAGAATCCTGATAGAGTTGTCGGTGGGACAAAAGGATAGGTGGTAATATTGAGAATTGACCCCGGCAGAATGCGGAATGTCATTGCTGCCGTAGGTGTGATGGTGAGTTTTATGCAATACATAGATCACGCCTGTAAAACAGTTTCAACGAAGTTCGCGGCGTATTCTTGTAATTTCTCTAATGCTGCATTTCCAATCCAGCGATCGAAGTAAGTTGCTTGGATGCGATCGGTATTATCTTCTGGATATTGGGCAAGGCGCATAAAGTCTGCGATCGCTTGTTTTGGATCGGTTACAGATGGAGAAATAATCGGGCGTTTTCCTCTGGGTACTAAGTAGCGGTCGACAACTAGCAGAGGCGTTTGATTCTCGGATTCGGCGATCGCAATTCCCTTGGGATTTCCTGAACCAATCCGTGGTAAGGAATCCAGAAAAGCATAGGCAACAGAGGAAAAATCTTTATCAGTAACACTCAACGCATGGTTAGAAACTGGATAGAGGATACCGGGCTGATTGTACTGACGCTTAAATGGTATGGGTGTTTCATCTTTTTGATTTACTAGACGTGCCGGGTGCATTGCCCGTTGCTTCTCTACTGGGTAAATATCTTGAACAGCAACACCGCCACCGTGAGTAACGCGACCAATTAAAGTGCTTTTTCCTGGGTCAAGAGCACCATAGGGAGCGCAAATAGGACAGTCAGGTTTCGCACAAGTTTTGGGAATGCCACACTGTTGTTTATCTCCTAGCAGTTCCCCACTTTTCACAGGTGCCCAAAGCAAGCAACGTCTCTCAACGCCTCGCCGTTTCGTTGGAGAGATATAACATTTTTCGATGGATTTCCCATCCTTAGTAGTGAGCTTAACTATTTCCACCAAGTTGACATTGACTTGTACTTCATGCCCAAAATAAAGCTCCTGCGAACCTTCAAGAATGGCATAAATATCAAAGTGCATACGAGGGTTCTTTTCATCTGTTCTGGGTAATCCACTGGTTACTTTGGATTCCTTAGCCGTCTCAGAACCATTTTCAGTTTGATCATTAGTTGTTTGAGATTTTTTAGGAGCCATGATTAGTTTTTATCCGTGGTAGATTTTACTTTGCGAACCAATTCAGGAAAACGAGTGTAGAGAGAAAGTTTTAAGTTATAAGTTAACTCATTCCACTCTCGGTCTTGACTGTAGCCATTTTCAGCAAAGTAGGTATAAGCTCTCATGACATCATCAGCGTAGAGCGTTAGCCACATTTGCTGTTTTTCGGCATCTTTTTCTTCTCTGTTGGTAATTTTTAATTCCTCCAACAAATTCTTTGTTTGTTCATAAACAAAGTAGTTTTCAGGGTTGCAATAAAGTCTTGCTTGGACATTGGTTTTTTTCTCATCCCCAAGGGTGGCGTAGTAGCAAAAAGCAACGGCATCATCCACTTTTTCAATGATTTTACTTACTTCTCTTTCTGCATCTTCTGTTTTCATTGCCTTTTTAGCTGTACTTTCTAAAGATTGAGCAAAGGCATAGGTTAATCCAGTCAAAGCAGTGACATCCTTGTATAATTTGGCTCGTTTAGCCATTTGGTTTGATGACCCCATATTTACTCCTTGTAATTTCAAGTCTTCTTGAATGATTTGCCAGTAGAGTTGGCGGACTTTCTCAAGTTGCAAAGAGTTGACTTTAGCAGCAGCCTTCGTCACATCGTATTCAGCAAGAAAGGGTAAATCTCCCTCTATATAGCGAACAGCATCGCCTAGAGTCATATTAATTTCCTTGCCCGTAATTACAATTGATTGGTTGTAGCCGTCGATCAATCCCTTTATGAAAACTAGATATCTGCTGGCTAAGTGTTTTGGCTGACTTCCCTGAATAATTAGCGAGAATTTAAAATCAGCTAAAACCTCAAGGGCAAAAATTGAAGCTACTTTTGCTAGTGCATATTGAACTTGACCGAGTTTCTGGGATGCTAAATCACCCCCACCAGTTCGATCGGAGGCTAGGACTAAATATCGACCTGCACTTAAATGTAACTCTTTATTGGTTAACATTCTAATGTAGTCTTTAAGTTTGAGTTGGGCAGGTTCACTTTGATTGACTGGTTCAAGTTTCAAAATGATGCTTTCATCAGTAACTTTTAAGGGTGAAGCAAATGCTAAAGCTGAACAAGAAGCACAAATATAAGGTCGATCTTCGCTTGATGACGATTGACGACGCTGGGAAGGTCGCTCAAACATAAATCTGGCTACTTTCCATTTAGCATTTTCAAGAGTAACGCCACAGGAATAGCAAAAATCTTTCCCGTCATCTCCAGCAGATCGCACTTCTTTGATACTTGGCTGTTCGCTCAACAATGGTTCAGGGAATTGATCGCTTGGCGGATTTTCCAAAAGGCGATACATCTCTAGAATACACTGAGTAAAAATATCTCCACGAGTTGCATTGATCTGGTCTGTAGCAGTTTTAGTGAAACTTTTAGAAATGTTAACAATGTCTTTGAACCGAGCGGGGTTTTGTTGGCGATCGCACTGAATAAACTTAAATGGTTCACCATCTGACTCTGCGAGCAATCGCATTTTTTGCTGGATCGACTCTCGAGTAAAAATAATTTGAGGAACTAGCTTGTCTTGCTGTTTGTGTAACTTATTCCTCTGTGCTTTCGTTAACCCTGAGTCGGCAAATTCACTTTTAATTTGATTTAGCTCTTGCTCTATAGACTGTTGATCCTCCAGGACTTTACCAAAGGATTTTTGAAAAGCTTCCTTGTACTTTTTCGCTTCCTTTAACTGCATCTCCTCCTTCTCTAGCAACTTTTTTTCTGAAGATTTGCGGTCTTTATCAGTTGTATCAGGATTATCTATTTCTGTTTTGAGAGCCTTAATTTGCTTCTGACGCTCTGTTTGACGCTTTTCTACCTCCCTAACAACTGCCAAATACCAAGCGGCTAAAACATTAGATTGCTCTTGTGTCAAAATCGGAATTTCCAAGGTACTGAAACCGCGTCCGGCTAGAGTGACACTATTGAGCATGACAATGAATGTCTGTACTAATCCTGGTAAATTGTGCTTGGTATCGCCATAAGTTGAGAAAGCAATATTTTCGATAAACTCTCGCCAATATTGACTAAAGTCTGCTGGTGGTTTTCGATGGGGAATAAAAACCTGTACGTGATAGTCACTTTCATGGAGTACCGCTATTTGATATTGCTTCTGCAAATACTCTAAAAATCTATCTATGGCACTTTCAATAGATAATCTTGCCTGTAGCTCTCCTGGTAACGGCGATTTGTACAAAATCTTAGTTTTGCCAATATCTTGATTTTGATAGAAAACGCGATCGCCTGTGAAAGTGAGTTTTAGTAGCTGAGTTTTTTCTTGACTGCGCCTGAGTCTGAGTTCTCTAATTAGACCAGAGTCGCTGAAGGAATGCGCGATCGCTACCGCCTCTGACTGATTTGCTAATTTAGTAATTACTTCTGACCTTTGACGGTCAGAAATAACTTTAGCAGCTAAGGCACTTAAAAGAATGCTGATGTCAGAGTTAGTAATCTCATCCATAGCATCTTGATTTGAGACTTTTTGAGGCTGTTCGCCCCAATCATCGAACAAAGAGAGTTGCTTTCCAATCATCAATCTGCCTCCTCTTCCTCAATAGATTGGTACTTCACATTTTTGAAAAAGGTATCTCAGATGGGGGTAGGCTAAAAATCTACTCCCATCTTCGCTGCCAACATCAAAAAATTTTGAACGCTGACGGTTATTAGTGCCTTGAGCTCAAGTCAGCGCAGTCGGCGTATGAGATTACCTCACCTTCCTCGCTTTCGACAGTTTCCCGCCCCAAGTCCCGAAGCAACCTGTCAATCCGTGCGATTTCGCGTTCGTGCAACTCTCGCAGTTCCCTGTATACGGCAACTTTGTAGTCAATAACTTCAATTGAGTAAGTCATACTGGATTTCCTCCAATAGGTTTACACCGAACGAGCCATGCTAGTGCTAGCCTAATAGGTGCGAAGCTATATAGCGAGACTGCACGACTCTCGTGCGGTTTTGCTAACGATAGCATTTTTTAACTGTCTGTGTCCTATAGTGTTTAGGGCAATAGGCTTGACAGGTAGGTTTTTGAAATATATGCTTGAGAAGCCCTAAAACTGACTCCCTATCAGGGATTGAAACTGTGTAAACCGTGTGCTTAGGGCTATAACACAACTTCATAAATCCCTATCAGGGGTCGCTAGCCAGAGCAGAACTCTGGCTTTTTTAGTGCCTTCCCCGATCGCTCCACCATCACCAGCAGTGAGTTGTTCTAAAGACACCGAATTCTCAGTCTCAGGAACTTCTATCTCGATCGCCAGCCTGCAATCTCCGTCAACTCAAGTACAATATAGACTATGGCACATATATTCTAGAAATACAAGTATATTTAAAAATGTCTAGGAAAAAAGAAACACTTACACTGTCAGTTCCGCCGGGAACCAAGGAGCAGTTAGAGGAGCTAGCTCGCCACTTGAACATTTTCTGGGGCAAAAGTCCCAGTCCTTCGGGGTTGATCGTAGCGATCGCCCAACAAACCCCGGAAGTCCGCAAACTCTTTACCCTGAACCCGACTCAGGTGGAAGCGCTACTGCAAGCCACTAAAATCCTGACAGATTCAGGTCACGCCGGACAAGCTCAAACCCTTTTAAGTCTGGTGTTAGACCAAGGAGAGCTTGAAGCGCCGATGCGCCAATCGCTTTGGCAATTAGCTAATCAGCCTAGCGTGGCATGGCGAACTCAAGTCGATCGACACATCAATAACCAGCAACCTTTCCGCCTGCTCTACCTGAACGCTCAAGACGAGGAACTGGAGTTTACAGTGCGCTACGCGGAGATTTCCTTTGAAGAAAAGCGCTTTTACTTGGAAATCTGGTGCGAAGAGACTAACGATCTCAAAAATCCCGACTATCCCGAACTTGTTCACAATCGGTGTTTGCGCTTCGATCGCATCAAGGCTATTGAGCCAATGGACGCACAGTGGCGCGAGGAAGGCTTAGATTTCCTAAAAGTATACTTACACTTTTATCGTGGCATGGTAAAAGCTTACGAACGCAGGCAAAAAGATATCAGTGAGGAAGATCAAGTCATCGGAGATGTCCGCCAAGTCGTCCGGCGCGTCTCTAATCCCTTTTGGCTGATTCGGGAGGTATTCCGTTACGGCGAAGATTGCGTCATTGTGTCTCCAGACAGCGTGCGCGATCGATTCCAACAAAAACTGATCGCTCTCTGCCGCCAGTACAACCTGGAAATCCGCGATTAAATCAAAAAAAAGCAGCCGGTAAAGGCTGCTTTGACAAATAAACCGTTGTTGAGTTAGAGGAGAAAACTTTAAATCGAATTCAAATTACCGCTGTTTCAACTCCTGCCTGAGTTTCCACTATTTTCATCTACCGCTGACTCACCTTGCCTTCAGAACAAAACTTCAAATCCCGATTAGAATGCTGCTGAAAGTTCGTTGACTACTTGGACTCGGCCTCTGAGCACCGCCCGCAACAAGCGGTTGACACAGCCTCTGTCTTCATCATTCAGAGAGTCGTCGAAGGTGGCGGCCATCAAACCGTAGCGATCGGCCAGAGTCAAAACGCCTGTATCAGTTACAGAAGCGAGGATTTCAGAGATAGCGCCGGGGAGGAGTTGTACGGGGTGCATGGCAGTGCGGTTGAATTCGATATATCTATCATCTTCTTGTTTCCTCAAAAGATCGGTGATATTAATGAGGCCGCGAAGGTGATTCTCTAGGGTGAAAGCAAGTGATCCGAGTAGAGTAAAGTTGTGACTTCGGTCACAGGGCCACAGATTGCCACGGGCAATTCCATCCCGCGCCGATTTTTGGGTAGGACGTGGGGCTGACGGCATTTCGCTAAAATGATCGTTAATCCCCCAACCTGTTTAATTTTTACCCCTGTACCGAAAATGCTTGATTTTCTGAATCCCATCTTGGGCCGCAAGCCCGATCGCATCAAAGCCAATGTGGAAATCTATACTTGGCAAACCTGTCCCTACTGCATCCGCGCCAAAACTTTGCTGTGGTGGAAAGGCGTAAATTTCACGGAATACAAAATTGATGGCGACGAAGCCGCTAGAAAGGCTATGGCCGATCGCGCTAACGGACGCCGCAGCGTACCGCAAATTTTCATTAATAACCAACACGTAGGCGGCTGCGATGACATTCACAAACTCGATGCAGAAGGACAGTTAGATCCGCTGCTAGCTCAACCCGTCCTTTAAACTTAGATATTGCAGCATTCCCAAGAACAGGCAAGATGCCTGTTCCACAAAAAGTGAATTTTCTGCTTGTGGGGTGGGCATCTTGCCCGCCCGCGAAAGGCTTAATGACAAAAGTCCTTACTACAAATCTTTGGCAAATTTACCGAGATTGTCTTGCCGCCATTTAGCATCTGCGCGCCTGTCTGTTTGCAATTCTAAGACGCGAATCCCGCTATTTGGCAAAAAACTTAATTTTTGTTTGAACTGTTCCCAATCGTCTATTATCTCGTGTTCCACCCCATAAGTTGCACACAAATGAGCAAAATTGATATCCTGCGGCGTGGCAAAAAACTCTTCAAAGGGGGGGTCAAATTTGGCAACGGGCAACATTTCAAAAATTCCGCCACCGTTGTTATTAATTAATATGATTGTCAAATGACAGAAAAATTTATTTTTAATTAAAAAACCGTTCGTATCGTGCAAAAGTGTTAAATCGCCTGTTAGCAGGATGCTGCTTTGATTGCGGTGAGAAACTCCCAACGCTGTTGATAATGTGCCGTCTATACCGTTAGCGCCGCGATTGAAAAACGGTTTTATTTCTAAGTTGTTCGGCTTCCAGAAAAACTCTACATCTCTGACGGGCATACTGTTGGCAATAAATATCGGTGTTCCCGGTGGCAAAATTTGGGAAAGCAGCCAGGAAACTTTGGGTTCAATTATGTTCTGAATTGCTGATATTTTTTGGTCTATTGTTTGTCTGACTTGGATTTCGGTGTTGCGCCACAGTTGGAGGTATTCGTTTGATGGAGAGGTTAGAACCCCCCCTAACCCCCCCTTGTTAAGGGGGGGGACTGGAGTTGATTTGCCCTTGTTAAGGGGGGGGACTGGAGTTGACTCGCCCTTGTTTAGGGGGGGGATTTGAGGGGGGCTATTAGTGGTAGCAGTGGTTAGAACCCCCCCTAACCCCCCCTTGCTAAGGGGGGGGACTTGAGGGGAAATAGCAGTGGCTAGATGCTCTACAGAGGTTCGCAGGTGAATTGTTTTGCCGTGTAGGGGATCGAAGTTGTGGTGGCTGGGGTCGATTATGTAGCGTTTGGGTTGGGTTTTGTCTAGCCAGTTTCGCAGTTCTTTGCTTGTGGGTAAGTCTCCGATTTGAATGGCGATTTCAGGGGTTAATTTATCTGCTAGTTCGCGGTTTCGCAGGATTAAATCGTAGGTGGAAATTAGATGGGGGTTTAGTTGGGCGTAGTTTCTGACTGGGGATAGTCCTTCTGCTAAAACTGGCCAGTTTAAGGATTTGGAAATTTGGGCGATCGCACTACAGTATTTTTCGGCAAATTGAGGCTGTGCAACGCCTGCAATAATAATCCCTTTGCGGCACTTTTGCCACTGTTGCATTGTACTTTCTTCTCCCCCCCTTAACAAGGGGGGGCTGGGGGGGGTAGAGCTTTCTCCTCCGAAAATGGGTTCTAATCCTGCAAAGAAATCTTCGGGATTAAATTCTGTTTCTAAAGCTTCTACGGCTATGTCTGGAACGGGTACAAGCGGGTCGCGAAAGGGGATGTTGAGGTGGACGGGGCCGGGAGTTGCAAATTGCGATCGTTCCCAAGCATACACGATCGTCTGCCGCAGATAGTCTAGCATTCCTGTGGACGCAGAAGGTATCGCTAATTCGGCTTGCCAGTTCGGATAATTGCCGTATATTTTAACTTGGTCGATCGCTTGTCCGGCGTGACAGTCGCGCAGTTCAGGAGGTCGATCTGCGGTGAATATTAGCAGCGGAATTCGACTTTCTCTGGCTTCTATTATCGCAGGATAAAAGTTGGCGGCTGCGGTTCCCGACGTACAAATTAGTGCTGTTGGCAAATATGATTTTTGGGCGGTTCCTAATGCAAAAAAACTTGCTGAACGTTCGTCGAGTATGGGAATAGTTTCTATTTTTTTGTTTTGAGCAAAAGCTATTGTTAGCGGTGCCGATCGCGAACCGGGACAAATCACGGCTGTAGTTAATCCCAGTCGTTGCAATGTCTCTGCTAATACGGAAGCCCAGACGGTATTTGTGTTGCGAAAATCTATTGGCATTGCTAAATCTGAGTAGCTCAACTCTGTATTGTGCTACGATATTATACCGAAATAATTGTCAGGATACATTTTTATGATTCTTGAGGCGGTTGTGCTGAATGTCAAATCTGGCTGTGAGGGTGATTTTGAGATAGCTTTTAGAGAAGCCTCCAGTCTGATATCGTCTATAGATGGATATTTATCTCACGAACTTCATCGCTGCACAGAAGTTCAAGGAAAATATCTCTTATTGGTGAGATGGGAAAATTTAGAAGCTCATACAATTAAATTTAGGAATTCCGCTGAATATCAAGAGTGGAAAAGAATGCTTCACCATTTTTACAATCCTTTTCCCACAGTAGAACATTTTGAGGAAGTGAAAATTAAACATTAACACAGACTCAATCAATTAGCCAGACAACTCTACATTCTGCAAATTAGCTGAATTAGACTAAAGCATTTAAAAGTGGCTGCAATTTGAGCTGAATTTCTGCTAGTTCTTTCTCAGGTTCCGAACCCGCCACAATACCGGCACCAGCATAAAGTATCGCCCGATCGCCATCGATTAAAGCCGATCGAATGCCCACGGCAAATTCGCCGTTGCCGCTGCGATCGATCCAGCCCAGGGGTGCTGCGTACAAAGAGCGATCGCAGCTTTCGCAGCGGCGAATTTGTTCTAGGGCAATATCTCTCGGCACGCCCGCTACCGCTGGGGTTGGATGCAGTTGAGCTAAAATCTTTAATAAATGAATATCAGGGGGAATTTGAGCAGTTATGGGTGTCCACAAATGCTGAATGTTTGATAGTTGCAGCAGTCTGGGCACTGGGGAAAAATTGGGAGTTATGCCGAGTTTAGACAGGCGATCGACAATAAAGTCGATCACAACTTGATGTTCTCGAATATCTTTCTCGCTTTCTAGCAATCCGTGGGCTAATTTTGCATCTCCCGCCTCAGTTTTTCCTCTCGGTGCTGAACCTGCTAAAGCATCTGTTAATAACTGATTGTTGTGAATGCTAATTAAACGTTCTGGACTGGCACCGATAAAATTTTGTCCTTTGCCGTTACTGGTTGAAAACACATAGCAATCTGGATAGCTGAGGCGCAAGTTGTTTAATGAATCTATTAAACTGAAAGGGGTTTGAGAAAATACATTGATTGCTTGGGATAAAACAATTTTACTAAAATATTTAGAGGCTATCAATTCTAAAGCCGACTTGACTGATGTTTTAAATTGACTGGCATCATTAACTGGGATTTGTTTCAAAGATATCGAACTGTCGATCGCAGTAGTTAGTTTATGGTATTTGTGAGATTCAATTCTATCGAAGGTTTGCCAAATATTTTCAGCGATGTTTTTAATGTTTATATCTTTTTCTATTATGGCATTGGCGACGAGAATGCAGCTATCTTTCTGTCTGGTAATTTGCCATTTGGGTAAAAATATGGTGGCGGGCGGAAAGTAAGAATTAGGGGCAAAGTTATCATCAAAAAAAGCAAAACTACAAAAAAAGTGAGGCCCGCTAAATGGCAAGCGTTCCGCACCAATGGTAATTGTATTGGCAAGTGTTGAACGAATAAAGTTTTGAGCTAAGGCAAACCGATCGGTTCCTGCTACTGTGAGATGGATTGCCGAATCAAGGGCTGCGATCGCAAAACTTTTGCCGACAATTGGGTTTCTTTTTTCAAAGTAAAAGTGCCGCTGACAAGGTTCGGAAATCTCTTGCAGTACAGCTAGCGGATCGAGGGGGTAAATTTCCTGAGAAATACTAACTATTTTTGTGCGATCTTTTTCGGTTAAAGACTGCTGGCAATTTAACAGAAACTGATGCAGTTGATTGCGGTCTTGCAAGAGATTAGCGCGGTGCGGTATTACTGTCATGAAAGCGAGAATAGCAGATTTGTCAGATAGAGTGCGGGTTTGTCCGGCTAAAACCCCTATTTCGATCTAAGCACGGCAGGGCGATCGCAAAACATGACCTTTTAAGTTTCCCTCACTGTTTGGGCTCTGTTGGGGAAAAAAACCGACCGTCGGGCGATCTATCGAAACATTTAGACACAAAACTTTAAGATTGAGCGACTAAATCTCGACTCTCATGCGATCGACCCCGCAGAGGTTTGCAGACGGGCATTACCGGGCGTGCGATCGCCCGCAAAGCCTCTCAACGGATACCCCCCGCGCACTCAACCCGATGCAGAGTAGACTTTCTTGACCAATAAAATTGTAAAATTACTACGCTGCTATCAATTGAATCAAGTTTGTGTAATGACAACAAAGTTAATTGAACGTCCAAATAGTAAATTGTGGCTGGCGGCAATCAAGCCGCCCATGTACAGCGTTGCGGTGATTCCTATTTCAGTTGGAACTGCAATTGCTTTTGCCGAAAATCAAACGATTAATTCGTCAATTTTTTCGACCTTTTTAATTTCAGCCATTTTGATTATAGCATGGCTGAATCTCAGCAATGATGTATTTGATTCGGAAACAGGAATCGATAAAAACAAAGCACATTCCCTAGTTAATTTAACCGGAAATAAAGCTTTAATTTTCGGGCTGGCTAATCTGTTTTTAGCAGTCGGAGTGTCTGGAATCTGCGCCATAAGCTGGTGGCAAAAAGACCCAACAGTAATTTTGCTTGTAGTTTTGTGCTGTGCTCTCGGCTACACTTATCAAGGGCCTCCGTTTCGTCTTGGCTATCAGGGTTTAGGGGAAATCATCTGCTTTTTCACCTTTGGGCCGCTAGCCTTCGCTGCTGCTTATTACAGTCAAACTCAAACTTGGTCTGCAACTAATTTTGCGGCTTCGGCAATCGTGGGAATTACTACGAGTATCATCTTATTTTGTTCCCATTTTCACCAAGTTGAGGACGATTTGGCGGCAGGCAAAAAATCGCCAATTGTTCGACTCGGTACGAAAAAAGGTGCTCAGTTGTTGCAGTGGTTGTGCGGCAGCGTTTATGCTTTGACTGTGCTATTTGTGGCTTTGGGAATGTTCCCAATTTGGACGCTGTTGATTTTTGGGAGTGTGTCATTTGCGATCGACCTTTGCCGCCATGTCACAGACTATCACGACCAACCGGGAAAGGTCAGCAACTCTAAGTTTATCGCAGTTACGCTGCATTTTTCGAGCGGATTGCTGCTGGCGTTGGGGTTTGTTTTGTAGATCGGGCGATCGAGAATTTCGGTAAAATGGAAGTATGGTTTGCTAAGTTGAGGGAGTTGGCAGAGTTGGGTGACTTCTCAAAATCTTCTTTAATTCAGCAATCCGTACCTCATATTGAATCGTATATTTGTATATGGACAAATTTAATAATTATAACTTTCACTATTTCTTAACTGGCAACAATAATCACCAGACAATTCTATTTTTGCATGGATTCACTGGCAACATTCAAGATTTTGGCAGCGTCATTTCCTTAGTTTCTAAAAGTTATTGCTGTCTAGCAGTTGACCTTCCCGGTCACGGAGAAAGCAGAGTGATCGGCGACGAAAGTGGCTACAATATGCCAAATACAGCCCAAGCATTGATACAGTTATTAGATGATTTACAAATAGACAAATGTTTGTTATTGGGCTATTCAATGGGCGGGCGATTGGCACTGTACATGACATTACATTTTCCAGAAAGATTCGAGAAAGTAGTGTTAGAGTCAGCTTCTCCGGGATTGAAGACAGAAAAAGAGCGATCGCACCGCCTGCAAGCCGATTTACACCTAGCACAAAAGCTGGAAAATAGCAACATTAAAGATTTTTTATTAAACTGGTACGATCGCCCTTTATTCAAATCTTTAAAAAACTCTCCCCAATTCGACAAACTCATAGAAACCCGCTTAGCAAACAATCCCTTAGAATTAGCCAAATCCCTCCGCAACATGGGAACCGGCAACCAGCCCTCTCTCTGGGAAAAACTCGCACAAAATCAAATTCCCATCCTCTTGCTAGCGGGAGAATATGATGATAAATTTACAACTATAAATACCGAAATGGCCAGCTTGTGTCCGGTCGCTACTCTGGAAATTGTACCAAAAGCTGGTCACAATATCCATTTTGAAAATATTGATAAGTTTGTCGCACTTGTGAGACAATTTTATGATTAACTAAAAAATTAATGCTTTATCGATTCGAGTTTCGCACTTATCAGCGAAAATTTAAGCGCCCCTTGCAAACAAGTCACGGCATCTGGGATATTCGATCGGGAATTATCCTGCGACTTGTGGGCGAAAACAATCAAATTGGTTGGGGAGAAATTGCCCCTTTGAGTTGGTTTGGTTCCGAAAGTTTTGAGCAAGCTTTAGATTTTTGTCACCAGTTGCCAGGTAATATTTCATCAGAGATGATTTTTGCTATTTCCGCTGAATTCCCGGCTTGTCAATTTGGCTTTGAGTCAGCACTAAACAAGCAAAATTTACCCCCCCCAGCCCCCCCTTGCCAAGGGGGGGAGAAAAGCGAAAATTTAACTTACCTTTCCCAAAAGGGAGAGAAGATGCAAAAAAATAGGTTCAGCGGTTTATTGCCAGCAGGAGAAACAGCTTTGCAGGCTTTGCAAGTGCTTTGGTTAGAGGGATATCGGACGTTTAAATGGAAAATTGGTGTTGCTGCAATTGAACAAGAATTAAAGATTTTTCAGCAGCTAATCCAAGCAATGCACAATTTGTGCGATGGAGAATCGGCATTTTTGCGGCTAGATGCCAACGGGGGACTCAGTTACTCGCAGGCTAAAACATGGCTGGAAGCTTGCGACAAGGTAAAAGCAACTCCCGATTTTTCCGCAGACATTGAATTTTTGGAACAGCCGCTGCCCGTAACACAGTTTCAGGAAATGGTAGAATTGAATACTATTTATGCAACTGCGATCGCCCTAGATGAATCTGCTGCCAACCTCGATCGCATCCAAGAGTGCTACAGCCAAGGCTGGCGGGGAATTTTCGTCATTAAACCTGCGATTGCTGGTTCCCCATCCCAACTGCGAAAATTTTGTCAAACTCACAATATAGACGCTGTTTTCTCATCAGTATTTGAAACCGAAATCGGCCGACAAGCAGCCTTAAATTTAGCAACACAATTGTCTTTAAATAAAAGAGCACTGGGCTTCGGCACGGATTGCTGGTTCGATGACAATCATTCGATTTTAGATTTTAGATTTTAGATTTTAGATTACTCCCACGACTAAACCAAGCGGGTTAGGTAATTGTTTTGAATCGATAAACTTGGTGAAAGCATCTATGGCAACAAATTTAACAGTAAATATTCTGGATCTCGCGGCTAGCTTGCCCGATAATTGGTTCATAGGTTGTGACAGTCGCGAATTTACCCGAATTGTCGATCGAGTATTTCAAGAAATCACCCAAAATCAAGCACGAGAAACACCCCCAAAAATTTGCCTCGCAGAATCAGAACCAGTGCAATTTCTTGCCAGTTTCATCGCCGCCCGTGCCGCCAAATGCCCGATTTTTCTCTGCAATCCCAACTGGGTCAAACCAGAATGGCAACAAGTATTTGATTTAGTCCAACCAGACTTAATTTTAGGACAATACCCGCTTCCCAACAATCCCCATATCCCAGTCCGCGAAGGCGGACTTCGTTTGTATAGCAGCGAATTCGATTCGCCGAGTAAAAGCGGTTTTGATACAATCATGATTCCCACCGGCGGTTCGTCGGGAAAAATTCGTTTTGCCATCCACACTTGGGAAACGCTAACAGCATCAGTGCAAGGTTTTCAACAATATTTTCAACTTAACAAAATCAACTCTTTCTGCGTTTTGCCCTTATACCACGTCAGCGGTTTAATGCAATTCATGCGTTCCTTTACTAGCGGAGGAAAACTCGCTATTCAGTCATTTAAAGAATTAGAAAATGGTAAAATATGCGATATCGAACCAGAAGAATTTTTCATTTCTTTAGTTCCAACTCAACTGCAACGGCTGCTGCAAAACCCAGATACAGCTAATTGGCTGGGACGGTTTCGTACCGTAATTTTGGGTGGTGCTCCCGCTTGGCCGGAACTTTTAGAAACAGGTAGAAACTATCAAATCAAATTAGCGCCAAGTTACGGCATGACCGAAACCGCCTCGCAAATTGCTACACTAAAACCCCAAGATTTTCTCGCGGGCAATAACAGTTCCGGTCAAACTTTACCGCACGCTCAAATAACTATTCGCAGTGCCAATGGCGAGATTTTGTGCGATAATCAAATCGGAAATATTGCGGTAAAGGCTAAATCTTTAGCGTTGGGTTATTATCCTGAAAATTTTTGCGATCGCGAATATTTCCAATTAGACGATGTGGGATTTTTTGATAAAAATAACTGCTTAAATATCGTCGGACGCAGCAGCCACAAAATTATTACAGGCGGAGAAAATGTATTTCCGGCGGAAGTTGAAGCCGTTGTGCGATCGACTAATTTAGTTGGCGATATTGCTGTAATTGGCTTGCCAGACAAAGATTGGGGTCAAATCGTTACGGCTATCTACGTTCCCGCTAATGCCAAAGTTACTGTCCAAAATCTGCAAGCGGCAATAGAAGATAAGTTAAGCAAGTTTAAGCGGCCGAAATATTGGGTAATTGTCGAACAATTGCCGCGCAATTCTCAAGGCAAAGTTAATCGAGAACAATTGCAAGAAATTGCGATCAAATATCAATAATTATTAGGCGATCGCAATCAATGCAGAAGGCAGAATTTCTCATGCTTATTTCCGACTCCTGACAACAGTCAACAGTCAACAGTTAACAGTCAACTCACTAATTACGACAAACCTAACAGCCTTCTCGTCCTCTCTGCTTCTTGTCTTTGAACGTCCACAAACTTCAACATTCGGTAAAGTACCTCTATTTGCCCCAACTTAATACCTGCTTGTTCAGCCACCCGTATCGGATTACCAAAAATCGCCTCAACTTCCAGGGGTCGCGATTCATCATAATCGATTTTCATGCTCGTGCGGTAAGGCTTCATTTTCTCAGTGTATTCGAGCATCTGTGGGATAAAGTCATCGGGAATAATGCGATCGCAACTTTTGGCTCCGGCTATCACTTCCCCCATAATTTCCTCGACTAAAATCCGAGTATCGGGATTAGCCATCAGTTGGTCAGTTCTTGCATCTAACACTACAGACAGCCCGTTATAAGGAATATTCCAAACCAGCTTTTTCCACCTTGATAATAGCAAATCTTCGCTCATTTTAATAGGAATGTCAGCGCATTTAAAATCTCTAGCAATTTGGTGCAATCTATCAGTAATACCAATTGCTTTGTAGTCTTGGGCATATTCACCCAGCGTGATCGTACCGTAATCTAGGTGGCAGATGTGACCTGGCCCAACTTTATAAGAACAGAGAAAACACAGCCCGCCAACCACTCGTTCTGCACCGACAATTTTAGCTACTTCCGGTTCCGTATTCAATCCGTTTTGCAATACTAAAACCGCGCCGTTATCCTTTAATAAAGGAGGCAAAATTTTGGGCAACAAGTGATTTTGAGTAGTTTTCAGCGCTAGAATTACTACGTCGCACTGAGGCATTTTGTGCGCGTCGTGGTAGGCGCGGACGTGGGGGAGGGTGAAGTCGCCTTCGGGAGACTCGACAATCAAACCGTGTTTTTTGACGCGATCGTAATCGCTGCGCAGCAAAAAATTGACTTCTAAACCTGCTTGTTGCAGTCTACCACCGTAGAATCCCCCTAAAGCTCCCGTGCCGACAATGGCATAATTGCGATTTGACATACTATCAAAAACTCCGAAAAAATTCTCAACCTAAAAGAAATTAGACCCGCTCAAAAACGGATACCGTGCCACGTACTTAAGTCGCGATCAGTCCAAAATTTTAGACCAAAGTTGAAACTCCCAGATTCAATGCTGCAAGTAAATCTAAAATCTAAAATCTAAAATCTAAAATCTAAAATCTAAAATCGACTGACTGTCATTCCCTGCTATTATTTAACGATAAAACTAATCTGAAATCTCAACTTTCAAATTTACTCATCCACTGCATCAAGTCTTCAGATAGCTGTTTTCTAGTTCGGCTAACTGCATCGATGCAGACGTGCTTAGTAAGAGCTTTAGCAGCGCTTCTTCCTGCCACTTCCTCAGAAAATACTTGATAGGCAATTTCAAATTCATCGCCAGTAACTTGTTTCGGCGTCAATTGAATCATCAGCCGATCGCCCGCAAACATGGGGCGATAAAAATCTACACTAGCATGAATTATGGGAAAGGCAACCTCGGGATTGGTGAAAAATGCTTTGAGATTGATTCCCGATGCTGCTAGAGATGCCTCGTAAGCTTCGTGGCACATCGCTAAAACGTTAGCAAAGTAAACGACTCCAGCAGCATCGGTATCTTGAAAGCGAACAGTGCGGGTGTAAGTGAAAGACATTTGAGGTAGTAGCGGGCGATCGCAAATTGGATCTGAATTTTACCAACCATCATATCCCTAAACCCGCACTTTTGGAGAAGTTATCAGCTAAGTAAGTAGGCGCTAATTTTTTCTATTGTAAAACTCGCCCTCCTCACTCCTTCCCCTTCTTTCTTAACCTTTGTTCTTAATCAACATCACATCTATAATCTTGAGCGCAATATCTTCGGAAAGCCCCAATGCACTGTAAAGATCGTTCAAAAGTTGTTCTTCTTCTTCTGAAACCTCGCCATCTGCTAAAGCGATATCAGTTGTCACAGCAAAAACTGTTTCTTTAAGTTCGTCGGGAAGCGTTGCCAAAGCAGCATTAAACAGTACCTCAACTCCTTGCCGTTGCAGAATCATCAGCAGGCGATCGAGCATTTTTCTCATCACGTCATCCGGATAGCTGCGGAAGAGTTGCATCCGAGATAGCGTCATGCTAATCGCTTTACTTTCGCTGTCATTGATGTAACCGTCGGCTGCTACGGCAATTAGCGCGATCGCCGCAAATGCTTCGGCAGGCCCTAACCTTACGTCCGTTTCTTGGCGAGTCTGCGATACTTTATCAAATAAACCCATGATACTTTCCTCATTATTTAGTGGTCGATTTATGGAGTCAGGATGGGTTCTGGCTCTGGAGGTTTCTTTGGGGATTTTGATAATTATATCAAATTTTGTTAGTTATTTATTATCAATAAAATTATGAAAAAATTAAGAATTTTTCTTTCGCCCTTTGGCGCTGCAATGGCCGGTTTATTTAGAGCCTGAATTGCCTTGCCATATCTCAGGTAAAACCCGCCCTGCCAGCGCCGACAATCTACTTGTCAAAAAGGGCTAAATCTGCTTTCAGGAAATCAACAAACTGCCGCGCAGTCCTGCCCGATCGCCCGTTGCGGCGAGTTGCCCATTCTTTAGCGCGGTGTTCCAAATCCTCAGCAGCGAGTTTGATTCCAGCAAGTTCTGCCAGATGCCGGACAATTGTTAAATAAGTGTTTTGATCTGCCGGTTCAAAAGTTAAAGTCAAGCCAAACCGATCGCTAAATGAAAGTTTTTCCTGCACAGTATCCCAAGCGTGAACTTCATCCCCGTCGCGGGGGCGAGGCCTGTCGTCAAAAAACTCTCGAATTAAATGCCTGCGGTTAGATGTGGCGTAAACTACCACATTTTGAGAGCGAGCAGTTACATTCCCCTCTAAGACAACTTTCAGAGCTTTAAAAGCATCGTCATCTTCCTCAAAAGAAAGGTCGTCCACAAAAATAATAAACTTTTGAGGAACTCCCCGCAACTGCTCGACAATTAGCGGCAAATCTTGCAAGTCGGATTTAGATACTTCAATCAAGCGCAGATTGCGAGAGCCAAATTCATTTAACAGCGACTTCACCAAAGAAGACTTGCCCGAACCGCGGCTTCCGTACAGCAAAACGTGCAAAGCCGGATAACCTGCCAGCAAAAACTCCGTATTTTTCACCAGAGCATCCCGCTGCCAATCGCAGCAAACCAACTCTTTTAAATTTATGCGATCGGGATGCGAAATACTCGCCAACTGCCCTCCCCGCCACGCAAAAGCGCGATGTTCTGCAAACAAACCCGTGCCAAACTGTCGGTAATAAGCTGCCAAAGATTCCGTAGCGCTAGACCATTTTTCCAGTTTTCCGTGCAGCGGCAAATCGCCCTTTTCTTTGACACTTTCTGAATGCCAAATTGGAGGCACAGCGTCAAGTTGACCCGCTACCCGCACCCACTTGCTCAACTGATCGCTGCTGCAGTCGTAAATATTTTGCAGCACTTGTAAATCATGTCGCGCTGCTTCCACTAAGGCGGGGGGCAAACTCGCAAAATCTGTTTCCTGAGCTCGGCGAGAAAAGGGGTTTTCGTTTTTGAGAATTTCGGAAATCAGAGAATCTTTCCAGTTCAGATTTTTAGCAGCCTGAACTTTGAACCAGTTGCCGTAAGCTGTAAGACTGTCTAAACCGCTGACTTCGCTGTGGTGGAGGGCTTGCAGCAAGTCGAGAAAGGCTTGACCAGCAGGGCTTTTGAAAACCGATTGATACAGCAGCAGGGATGCTGCTTGGCGCTGGACGTAACGAATTTGGGCGATCGCACCAGAAGTTAGGGCTGACATAATGGCAATTGTATAACAGTTAGATATCCTGACTGGGTTTAATAAATTTTCTAACAATTCGTGACACTAATTGCAGGCTGCGCTGTATAAATTTAGATGCAAAGAGTGAAATCTGGAGGATTAAAAATGAATTTGGGTACAGCAGCAGCGATCGGCTACGGCATTTTAACACTGGTTGGCGGCATCATGGGTTATATCAAGGCCAAAAGCCAAGCCTCGCTCATTTCGGGCCTGATTAGCGGTTCGCTGCTAATTTTTGCCGGCACCGCACAACTCATGGGACAAAGTTGGGGTTTAACATTAGCAGCAGCCATCTCCGCTGTTTTAGTAATAGTCTTTATTGTACGCCTTGTTAAAACTCAAAAATTCATGCCGGCAGGAATGCTAATTTTAGCTAGCTTAGCGTCTTTTGGCGCGATCGTTTACGAAATCAGCGGTCAATAAATTTGAGATTTGAGATGGGAGAGTTTAGATTTTAGATTTTAGATTGACTTCACAGCTTTTACTGGGAGCTTCAACTAAAGTCTAAGCTTTTTTATCTCCACCACTTATACCAATTCTAAAAAGTAGGGAGACATATAGATTGTACGCGAGCATCTGTAAGGATACGGCCTTGCCGTGTCCGGGGCGGGTTTCTGCGATTTTTAATAATTGGTAAAATAGATATAAGAGTCGGGGGTTGAAACCGCCACTACACAAACGAAGTTCGGATGGTGCGCGAACTTAAGAATAAAGGGAGCATTAAAGCCTGATTTGGTATCAGCCTGTATTACCAATTACCAACTACCAATTACCAATTACTGATGACGGCTTCAATATACTGCTGAACTTCCCTGAGTTGCTCCCGCTGGTATTCGATCCAATCTTTTTCCGCCGATCGCTGTTGGGCTGTTTCTTGCTGGTACCGCGCCTGCTTCTCTAAAAAATCATTGTAGAACCTCATCGCTTTTTCAACTGTTTGAATGGCCAGTTTCATGCGCTCCTCAAAAATTTCTAAAATCAAATTATCCATAATTGACCCAATCACTTTACAGGACTCTTCAAAATCGACCAAACTGATTCCCATCTTGCTTTTATGAACCAGAATTTCTACAGGTTCTTTTAGCGTTTCTTTAAAAGTCTTCATATAAGAATCCGGCAAATATTTCAGTGGCTCCGTAAACTTCGACACAATCTCGCTACCTATTGATTGCAGTCGCTCTCTAAATCGCGCTTGACTTTTGATGTCGAAGCATTCAAGACAAAATTCAAATTTTTCAATATCAATAGATTGTAATTCTTTAAATATCAAATTAAGTTCATTCTCCATAATTAAAATCACTCGCTCTGCCTGGTAATCAACTTCATGCCGTAACTCTTTGTGCAAATTATCTTTTTCAAAAAAACCGATAATATCTCTTTGAAAGACTTGATAGTTTTTATCCCACAAAAACCACTGATTTTTTAACTTTGTAGCCTTGTCGCTCCACGATTTGCGAACTTTAACAACAGCATCATATTTGCCCTGTTTTCCTAAACTGCGAATTCTCACATCGCATCCGCTTAGTTCGCCAATTTGCTCCCAGACATCAACCGGAGATGCTCCAGCAATTCTCGGCTTGCTATTCCACACATCCTCAGCCTGAGATACATCTTTGAAACATACCTGAAGTAACCCCTTGAGTCTGAGGGCAGATTGCTTAATTTCCTCAATACAAGGTTCCACATCTAAGCTGAGGTGGGTAGCTGACTGTTTAATCTCCACGGATTGATATTCGTCTGCCAACAATCGATCGCTAAACTGGGTAATAGCCTGGAATGCCTTGAGATACTCATTCATTTCCTTTCATCCCTCGTTTCCCTAAACAGCATACAATACAGAACATCTGCCTTTTTGAATGCAAACTGAGTCACAACATGGATTATCTATTCACCCCTGCAACTCAGGCACGACTCAATAGTGGCAACCTCGTACAGCCTGCTGCCAAAACAGGAAAATTGCTCCCCGCAGCTAGAGATCCGGTGACAGGGGAGTTTGTGGAGATCGCAAAAATCTTTTATGAATCAACAACCGAAACTAGATCCGATCGCGGAGTTCTAGGATTGCTCGCACAGTTAGCCGGAGGTGGCCCCATACAGCCGCTGGTAGCTCCCGTGTACGTTACAGTAGCGCCGTTGCAGGTTGCTCAAACTCATCAGGGGTTTCAAAAAATATACAGAATGCTTAACTGTCTGAAAATTAATTTGGCAGTGATGCAAGCGACTGCTGCTGTCATTGGTATTGGCGCTGTATCGAGTACAGTTTTGTCAGCAGTAAACCTCAACCAAGTATTAAAAATCAGAGAAGAGGCCAAGCACCAGAAGCTAAAAATTAAAGACGGGTTTATCGATCTCAGACACATCCTCAAAGATAGGGGGGTAGAGGTAATCCAGCAGATTTTTAAGGTGGCTCACGACTCTAGTTTTGAAATGCACCGCCAGAAAGTGGTTAACGGTTACGATATTTTTTCTAAAGCTATCAAACGCTGTCAGTCAGCCCTGACAGTACCCGATCTTAAACTTCGGAATTCCGAAATTAATACCGGGCGGGATATGCTGTTTGAGGCTTTAAAAATTTATGACAATCCCAGTTTGTTGGAGGGGCTGTGTTCTGCCGGACAGCTCAGGCAAATGGAATGTGTTTGGGCGATCGAGCAGGCGATCGGGGTCACGTTTCACTTGCAGCGGGCCTACGATATGGTGAGCGATCGCCTGCTGGAACTCCAATCAAAAATTCGTCAAGATCTTCTAACTGTTGTTAAAGGATGTCAATCGGAACCCGAACTAGATTTTTTATTTCCCGAAGTTACTAGGATTCTCGGTCATGATTTAAGTGTAATAAAATTTTGGCAAAATGAGGTTGATTGGATGCAAACTTTGTCTTCAAAAGAGCAGCACCAGTTAGCTAGTTTAGATAAACTCAGCGGCGATAGTTTAAAAAGCAGCTTGCACACTACATTCGCGGTATTAGCTGCGGAACCTTCACTTTATGAAACTTTAAAACAAAAGTCTCACTTTCTATCCTTGCGCGACCAGCTAACCTTCGCTGTGTCGCCGGAAATCCGCCGGAGATACGAATTTTATGTCAGCCGGCAGGCGATCGCTACTGGCTATCAAGCTTTAGCTGCCTCGAATTGGCAAGAAATATCCGATTTAACTGTGGCTAACCTCTACTACTTTTTTCAAATCCGAGAGAACTCAACTGAAAATTCTCCAACTGAGGACGAAGTAGAAACGCCTTATTGGCACTTTCCCCCAACCTTAAAAACCGAGCTGAATTACAGCAATTAAATGACCAATGACTAATTATATCAGTTCCTCAAAAAGATGAAACGGTAGGGAAGTTCCCAACCATTAAGCAGTAAGTCATTCCAATCTAAAATCTAAAATCTAAAATCTAAAATCTAAAATCGTATTACCTCAGCCACAACTTAATAGTATTGTCTTTAGAACCGCTAGCAAGAGTTTTGCCATCGGGACTAAAAGCCACCACATAAACTTCATCGGAATGTCCGGTCAAAGTATTAAGCAATTCTCCGGTAGCAAAATCCCAAATTTTAATAGTTTTATCCTTGCTCCCGCTCGCAATAAACTTGCCGTCCGGGCTGATAGCAACCGAGACAATATCGTCAGAATGTCCGTTGATAGAGCGAATTAAATCTCCTGTTGCGATATTCCAGATTTTAATAGTTTCATCGTAGGAACCGCTAACAATTGTCTTGCCGTCCGGGCTAACAGCAATCGACCTCACGGGCTCGCCGTGTCCCTCAATAGTTTTGAGCAACGCCCCTGTTGCTACATCAACAATTGTAATTTTTTTATCCTTAGAAGCGCTAACCAAACTTTTGCCATCTGGAGTGAAAGCAACAGAATAAACAAAATCTGTATGGTCGGGCAAATTCTGAATCACATTGCCAGTTGCTGCATCCGAAATCTTCGTGGTTGTGTCTCCGCTGCCGCTAGCCACAAGCTGTCCGTCGGGGCTGAGAGCGACAGACCAAACAGAAGCAGTGTGGTCGAGACTGCGAATCACTTGCCCTGTTTTCAAATCCCACAGCATGACTCGCCAAAAACCGGTTCCAGTAGCCAGTTTCGTACCCTTTGAGTCAAAAGCAACCGACCAAATAGTGGAGGAATCTCCTGGAAAAGTGCGGATCGACTTACCTGTAGCTAAATCCCAAATTTGGATGGTTTTGTCTTTAGAACCGCTGGCTAACATTAAGCCGTCTGGACTGAAAGCAACAGACCCAACAGCATCTGAATGCTGAGCGAAATTTTTGACTTTGGCGTTCTTCCACTGCAAGCCTGCTTGGCACTGTTCCTGTAACTCCTGAGCGGACGCATAGCTGCTGGAAGTGCCGGCAATTGTTGGTATTTGGCTGATGCAGCCTTCATAATTGCTGGCTTTATAAAGAGCTTCAATTTGATTGAGTTGTTGAGATTCTTTCTGGACTTGCTGCTGCCATTCTTGCAACTTGAGATATCCGTAAATTCCGCCGATCGCAGCGAAGAGAGCCGCAATTGTTGCCCCGGCGAGATAAGGATTGAATTTGCGAGTTTCTTTGGGGACAAGCGCTGCGGTGGGGGCGATCCTCTCCGAGGGCTGCGCTAACGACAAATCGGTTTTTCCGTTCAGATTTAGCTGCGGGGATACCGCCGGACTTGCCTGCAATTCCGGTTGAGGGGCGCTGCTTGCTGGTGGGGGATTGGGGTTGCGGTGTCCCTCCAAAACTGTGGATATCGCCTTGTACAATTTAGCGAATAAAGATTTAGGAATGACTAATTCTTCGATTTTCGCGGCATCTTCGTCGGTAAGCCCTAAAACTTGCTGCAAGCGTTTTAACTCGTCGCGAGTTTCCAGAGAAAAGGGATATTCTTGCTGCATTGCTTCTTGCAGTGATTGTTCGTAGCGTTCGCCTTTTTCCCTGTATTTCCGGTAAGGGTTCAATACCTCATCTTCGATCGCCTCTGCTTCTTCTGGCAGCAATTCCAAACTGACGCGCAGTTCATCTAATATTCTACGACCGACGACTGTAATGTCACCGCGGCTGCTGCTGCGCCGATCGACTTCTTCGCGATATATTGTAAGCTTGGGAATCCGCGCCCTAGAGCGATCGCCAATTTTCCTCAAATCGGCTAAAGCTTCCGCCGCCGACTGGTATCTCTCCCGAAAATCGTAGCGCACCATATTATCCAAAACATCGGCCAGCGCTTGGGAACACGTGGCTAAATGCCGCCAAACAATTTCGCCTTTATTAGAATTTTTCAAATCCCGCAGTTTCGGCAAATCGTAAGCCGGCAAACCCGTCATTGCTTGGATGCCAATCATTCCCAAAGCGTAGATATCGCTGTTGAGTTGCGGGTTGTATTGAAATTGTTCGATCGGCATATATTCCAGCGTGCCAATCCGCACAGTTACCGGCGCTTGCCTTTGAGCGATGTGAATTTCTTTCACCGACCCAAAATCGATCAAAACTAACTTATTGTCTGAATAGCGGCGGATTAAATTTGCCGGTTTAATATCTCGGTGAATTACTCCCTGTCCGTGTACAAACACTAAAATTTCTAACAGTTCCTTCAGCAAAGAAATCATTTTTTCTTCTGTTAGAGGTTTGCCCGGTACAATCTCGGTTGATAGCGAGTGACCGGCAACAAAGGATTCAACTAAGAAAAATTCTTCATTTTCTTCAAAATAAGCGAATAACTGAGGGATTTGGTCGTGTTGACCGAGCTTTTCTAGAACTTCTGCTTCTTTTTGAAAAAGACGGCGCGTAGTATTAATTAATTTCGGTTCGGTGGTACCGGGACGCAGGTGCTTGACAAAGCACTGCGGTTCTCCCGGACGGCGAATATCTTTGGCCAGATAGGTTTGTCCAAATTCTCCTGTTTCTATGACTTCAATGATTTGATAGCGTCCATCTAAAAGTTGGCTCACCATGATAATAACGCAGCCTTTTTTTGGTTGATTTTCGCAAGAAACAGTTGCACTGCCGGCAGGAATTGCTATTTTTACCCTTCGCAGCCTCGCTCTTTACTTTCTCTCTATGTATCGCTGCGATCGATTTAAATTGCATATTTTGGCGGGCCGGATGCCCACCTCACAAGAATTTAAGTTGATGCGACCGCCACTGCAAACTCGGCTTTATTTACTAAATACTTTATTTTTTCAACATCTGCAAAGCTTGATATCCCAAAAAGAAAAAACCCAAAGCGCCGAGTATCGCTATCGTGTTCGCCAACACATCGACTGTAAAAAATTCGCCCATTGCAATCTCCTCTGACAACTGATATCTATCCTCGGCTTTTCGGTCGCTGACCGGATGAGGGGTCTTGCCCCTCGCTGCGGGCGAGCCGAAAGATGCTCACAAATTATAGCAAAAGAGGCGGTCAATCGATTTTAGATTTTAGATTTTAGATTTTAGATTGAAGCATTGACCCCACGGATGAATCCGGGGGCTTGTATCCTGGATGCTTTCGGTCAAAATAACTTTCCGGGCGATCGACTAACTTTTTGTTTTAATATTTTTTAATATTTAAGGAGACAAATTGTGTACCAAAATTTTGAGGTCAGTTCGCTTTGATATTGTTAACCCTGCTAATCTTTTCTCTCATAGTAAGTAGAGCTTACACTAAGAATTTGCGCCGATCGGTCAAAAATGCGCCTCGAACCGACAGAATTTCAGCGAGGCTCTCACCTGGGCGGGCCGCGCAGTTCCCCAAAGTTTCGGTAATCGTACCAGCATACAACGAAGCGGAGAATATTCGGGATTGCGCGATCGCCATTTTGGAGAGTACAGCCCTGTCTGTGGACAACCTAGAGGTTTTGATTGTAGACGATCGATCGACAGATGACACGCTAGCGATCGGGCAAACCCTGCAACAGCAGCTCAACGACCCCCGCCTTAAAATATTAGCAGGTCAGCCGCGACCTGCGAGCCAATATTGGGCGGGCAAAAACTGGGCCTGCACCCAAGCTGTTCAGGTAGCCACCGGAGACTTCTTATTATTTATCGATGCCGACGTGCGGCTCAAATCGGGGGCGATCGAAACCGCTATCGCCACAGCAGAAACCGAGAAAATAGACTTGCTAACCTGTATGCCAGCGCTGGTTTGTGAGTGTTTTGCCGAGTGGTTGGTGCAGCCGATAATGTTCAATCACCTAGCAGTTTGCTACGACTTCACCGCAGTCAACGATCCGACAACAGACAGCGCTTTTGCGGGCGGCCCGTTTATGCTATTTAGGCGATCTGCCTACGAAAAAATCGGCGGTCACGAAGCAGTTGCCGGCGAAATTGTTGAAGATGTGGAATTAGCTAGACGCATCAAACGTGCGGCTTTAAAGCTCGGACTTTATTCCGGATCAAATTTGGCATCCGTGCGGATGTATCGATCTTGGAACGCCTTGTGGGAAGGCTGGACAAAGAATCTGTATCTCGGCGCTAACCGCAGTTGGGGCTTGATGGTTTACATGGCCGCAATTATGTTATTTCTTTATCCTATGCCCTGGTTGGCATTAGCTATTTTGCTGGCAAACGGGGACTTCGCAGAAATTCTGACAATCACCAATTACCAATTACCAATTACCAATTACCAATTGCCAATTACTTTGTTAACTATTTGTTTATCCGTAATCGTAATTTGGCAGCATTACAATTTGCGCCGCTTGGGTGCCGAGATTTCTGACTGTCCGACGAAATACTGGTGGTTGGGAGGTTTGGGAGGTGCGTTAGTGGCGGCGATTGCGATCGGTTCTGCGATTAAAACCGAAACCGGTTGGGGATGGACTTGGCGGGGTAGAGCCTTGCAAATTAAGAGTTAATCCCATTGTTTTTGCTACCAAAATTCTGTATAACCTCTATATGTAGGACTCCATCCACACCGCACCTTACCCGTATTAACAGTTGATTTTGACGGGGTGATTAGAGTATTTGCTAGGACTTACCCAAAACTTCTAAATTTAGGGCTAGCACTGCGCACCTTACCCGATCTCCCATTTATGCGTATACAAAAGCAGGTACGCGCTTGTAAGCAGGCGTGCCCGATCGCTTTTCAATTTCCGGGCGAAAAATCACATTAACTTCTGGATAAAACATCAAAGCAGCACCCACGCGAACCGCCCCGTAAATCACCTCGACATTTTCCATTTTCCCCGCATTTCCCTGTACCGTAACCCGCTGATGTTCCTGCAAACCCACACTTTCTGCATCCGCACTATTCATCAAAATGCAGTTGCGGTGCGGCATTCCCCGGTACTTGTCATCAATTTTGTAGACGACAGTATTGTGCTGAGAATAGCTGCGTCCCGTCATCAATGCCACAACAATACCCTGTGTTGATTCCGATACTCCAAACTCTTTCGCTTCCGGTAATTTCAGCTTAGGTAAAGGCGCGACAAACATCTTCGCTTTCCCAGACTCTGTAGGGAATTTAGGTTCCGTAAAAATGCGACCGCTGATGGTAAATTCCTCTTTGGTTTCATCTATTGTTGCTATCTTTTCATAGCCCGGAATAGTTTTAGCAATCAATTGCCGAACGTATTTTGTGTCTTGAAGTTGGCGCCAATCAACTGGAAAATCGCCGTGAATTCTGCTGGCTAATTCCGTCAAAAATTGTACCTCTGGAATCAGATCTGCATTTTTGAGATGAGTTTCACCCTCATCATTTAAACGCACAAAATTATTCCCAGATTCCACCGTTGTTTTATGGGGATTTTCAAATCGATTCAGTACAGGAATCACAATTGTATTGTGTTTTGCCAAGCCGCTAAAATGCCCTAAATTCGGTTTAGTTGCGAGGTAAATAATAGTTTCGATTTTACCTAAAGCTTCTTTTGCCTGATTTGAATCTGGATTTGCCCCATACAAGTTGCCGCCCAGACAGATCAGCGTATCGACTTTGCCTGCATCTGCTGCTTCAATGAGCGATCGAGTTTCGTAACCCTTAACAGAGCTGAGGGGACGATTCAATAACTTTTCTAAAGCTTGTTGAATTTCTTTTTTCAGCTTCACAGTGACGCCCATAGAGCCGAACCCTTGCACGTTTGAGTGTCCTCTCACGGGCATTAATCCAGCACCTTCTTTGCCGACATTTCCTGTCATTAAAGCAGTATTGGCAATGCTGAAAACGTTATCTACACCGTTATCGTGTTGGGTAATTCCCATCGCCCAACCGAAGACAACCCGCTGTGAAGTGCCGATAATTTTGGCGGCTGCCTCAATTTCTGCGCGGGAAACTCCGCAGGTTTCAGTAATAGTTTCCCAAGACGTTTCGCGGGCGTGTTGGACTACTGCTTCCCAGCCTTCTGTATAAGCTTGCAAGTATTTTTCGTCCAGCAATCCTTGTTCGATTACAGACTTTTGAATGCCGACAAATAGCGCCGTATCGCTACCGGGAATTGGCTGCAAGTACAGCGAGGAAATATCGGAACCGGGGATGAGCGACTTGACGGGAAATGCGGGAGAACCAAACTTGACTAACCCGATTTCCATGACCGGGTTAATTACAATTATTTTACCGCCTTTGTCGCGAAGTTTAATCAATTCGTTCATCAAGCGGGGATGGTTGTAGGAAGAATTGCTGCCCGCGAGTACGACGCAATCTGCTTCCTTCAAGTTTTCTAGACTCACTACCGAGGTGCGGGTGGCAAACATTTCGCTTAAGCCAGTTGTCGAGGGAGCGTGGCAGAGATCTGAACAATCTGCTAAGTTATTGGAACCCATCGCCCGCATCATCAATTGCAGCAGAAAAGCCGCTTCGTTTGAAGAACGGCCAGAACTGTAGGATGCCACTCGTTCCGGGGTTTTGCGAAAGGCAGCTTCGGCAATTTGATAAACTTCTTCCCAAGAAATGCGATCGTAATGAGACGAACCAGCCCGCAAAATCATCGGAAAACTCAACCTTCCCAACCTATCGGCTTCCATTGAAGTTAATTGCTGAAGTTGTGCAATACTCTTCTTTTCAAAGAATTGAGTTGAGATAGCCGGCTTGATTTCAGCGGAGATTGCTTCCACACTTTTCATGCAGCGCTGAAGTTTTTCGCCCTCTTCATTCGTAAAACCTCCTTTCTGCCCGCCAGTGCCCCAAGAACAGGACAAACAAGCACTTTTGTGCAGCAAAGTTTTCCAAAGTTTTGGGCCTTCCGGGGACAATGTATGTTTTGCCCAAAACTCTATTACGGGCAAACCGCCGCCTATGTCTGGCGTTTCCTCATTTTTCTCGTGGAATGGCGGGATTGGTTGGACATTTTGGGAATTGACATCCATGCGGTTTACCTTTTGTTGGAATTGCGGATTGATGCGGCGGGCGAACCGCCAAAGGAGTTAAGTTTATTACTGAAATTTTACCGCAAATTTACAACCAAAAACACCATTCAACAGATAGAGATTTTAATCTAAATTAAACTCTAGGTTAGCTGTCAAGAATGCAAGTCCTTCTTCATCCGCAGAGAGAGAAATGAAGTCCTCACTACAAACCAGGTTTACTTCCTCTTATTTAACGCCTGTTTCCCAAACCCAAGACAAAGCAGTCGATCGCCCTCAGCAACATTCGGGTCATTCTGCAAATAATCTCCCAACCATTCGCAACTCCGAGCAATAATATTATTCAATTCCAAATTCTCCACAGGCCACAAAATTACACTTCTATCCCTGCTAGCAAAAGCCAGAGTTTTGCTGTCCGAACTAAAAGTAACGCTCAACACCCGATCGCTCGATTCTAAAGTCTTAGATAGCAGCGCCTTCTTGCCGTCAAAATCCCACAGTTTAACAGTATTTCCCCCACTAGCGGCCGCAATTAACTTGCCGTCGGGACTAAAACTCACGCTTTCTACAGTATCGCTGTGGTCGAGTTTTTCAGTTAAATTTGCCACCTTTCCATCAAACCCCCACAAGTAAACTTTTTTGTCAGCGCAAGCAGCAGCAATAGTCTTCCCGTCGGGACTGAAGCTAACATTTTTAACGCTGTCCTGGTGGTCGAGAGTTTTCAGAATTTTCGCCGACGAACCGTTAAATTGCCAGAGGTAAACTCTCTTTTCTCCGGTAATTTCAAAAGCCTTTTTCTTCCCGGTTGGCTTGTCCTCAGCAGCGGTAGCAGTAGCAATAGTTTTGCCGTCTGGACTGAAGCTAACGCTAATTACTGGATTGCTGTGATCGAGTTTTGCAAACAAAGTTGCTTTAGAACCGTTCCAGCGCCAGAGGTACAATTTGCGATCGGCACTTGCGGCGGCAATTATCTTTCCGTCTGGACTAAAAGTCACGCTTCTGACAATGCCGCTGTGGCTGAGAGTATCTAACAGTTTCCCGTTTAAATTCCAGACTTTCACCGTTTTGTCGTCGCTAGCCGAAGCAACAGTTTTATCATCAGGCGAAATGCTCACCCAGGTAACAGAATCCTTGTGACCTTCTAAGGTTTTGAATAAACTACCGTCAGCGTGCCAAAGTCTCACTGTTTTGTCCCCGCTAGCAGAAGCAATTGTTTTGTCATCAGCACTAAAACTTACTTTGTAAACCCAGTCTTCATGTCCCGATAAAATCTTATTCAACGGAGTGCTGTTTGGTTGCCAAAGTTTCACTGTTTTGTCCTTACTTGCGGAAGCAATAGTGCCATCGCCGCTGAAAACTACGGCCCTCACGTCGTCTTGATGTCCTCGAAAAGTGTTGAGCAAAGTGCCGCTGCGACTCCAAACTTTCACCGTATCGTCTGCACTGCCGGTGACAATTTTTTCGCCGTCGCGACTGAAACTCGCGCTGACAACTTCATCGTTGTGTCCTTTGAGAGTTCTGATTTCCTCACCATTTCGGTTCCAAATTTTGGCTGTGGTGTCGGCACTTGCTGAGACGAGTTCTCGACTGTTGGGACTGAACTTAACGCTGTAAACAATTCCAGAATGATTGGTTAATGTTTTGGGATTAATTTTAAATTTCTGGGTTTTACTTTCTCGGTTCCAAAGTTTTACAGTTTTGTCAACACTTGCTGAGGCAATTGTTTGGCCGTCGGGGCTGAAACTGACGCCGAGCACCCAGTCTTTGTGTCCGGTTAAGGTTTGCAGCAATTTTTTGTTCGCAAGGTTCCAGATTTTGACGGTGTTGTCGTGACTTGCAGAAGCTAGGGTTTTGCCGTCGGGACTGAAACTGATGCTGGTGACGATATCGCGGTGGCCGGATAAAATGCCGATCGCATTTTTGTCGTTATCTACTTGCCAAATTCTAATTGTGCGATCGGCACAACCAGTAGCGATCGTTTTCCCATCGGGACTAAAACTAACACTCGTCACGCTATCCGGGTGATTGAAAGTTTTTAATAACTTACCTTCTTTGCTCCACAATTTCACAGTTTTGTCAGCACTTGCCGAAGCAACTGAATTGCCGTCGGGACTGACACTCACATCCAAAACAAACTTGCTGTGCTGCTCGAAACGGTTGCGTTCTTGCACACCGGAAACGGCTTGTCTGAGTCTTTCAGAAATTTGATTTTTAGTGTCCGCAGGCAGCGCTGTACTTTTCTGAGAACCACGACCAATTTTGATACTATTTCCTAACACTCCTAATTGATTTTTTTCATTAGAAAGCACCAAAGCTTCCGACGCCGAATTTAGGGCATCAGTCCGACTGGTTTCTGCTTCTTGCCGCGCGCTTTCTGCTAATTTTGCTTGCTCGAATGCCATCGCCGAAACACCTCCGAGTACAAGCACTCCTAGAACCGCCGCCCGCAATTGCCATTTCCGAGCGTGGTAAAGTTGAGCTTCCGCTTGGTACTGTTTGTCTCTAGCTTCCGACAGCAAAGCATCTTGCTCTCTGTCTTTGCGAATTTGTTCAATTTCATCTCGGTTAATTTGGTTTTGCTTTCGCAGTTCCTCAAATTCTGCCTTTTGATCTAATTCTTGCTGCTGGCGAATGAAGCTAACTAAATAATCGTGAACGAGCTGATAAAGCTCTGCCGGCAGTTCCGTCCACCGAAAAACTAAGCCAGAGTTTACTAACAGTTCTAAGACTAAATCTAATTTATCAGCTTCGGCAAACGTCGCTAAATTCGAGGCTAATTCGGCGCGAGTTTTTAGGGGACGGATATCCTCTTCATCTGTTAGCAAATACAAAACTCGGCGCGCCGCTACTTCATTTTCAGGACCGCAATCTTTGATGACTTCTTCGAGAAATCTTTCGACTAATTTTTGTTGCGGATTGTTGCCGAGTTCCTGATATTGAGTTAAAGTTCTAATGTTTTCTTGTTGCAGTTGAGCGCCGACAAGTTGTAGTTCGATCGGGCGGACTTCTTCCAATTCTCCAGCTAAATCTTTAACTAATTCTTCAATCAGTTCTGGTTCTAAGTAAAACTGTGCTCGTTCAGTTAAAGTGCGAATTACCGATCGCGCATCGCTCAGCGAAAAATTTCCCAAATAAAACAGAATGTTTTTGCTGAGAATGTCCTCCAAAATATCATTGTTAACGAATTCTGTCTGGTTTTTGGGTCGGGAAAATTCCAGCAAATAGTGCAGGTAATCTTCCCGCAAACACAGGACGACTTTTAAGTATTTGATTTTCAAGCATTCCCGCAAAAAATCAAAAAATATTTGTCTTGCCTCTGGCTCTTTCCACACAAAAAAGAATTCTTCAAATTGGTCAAATATCAGAACAGTCACTAAATGTTCGGAATTTCTTTGCAGATCCTTGATAATGTTTTCGTATTCGATCGCCTGTTGTTCTATTATTAATTCTACTGGCTGTGACTGCTCCCTTCGATCCTCATTATTCCCAATCGCTCCACCGTGAAATCCCGAAATAAGATTTCCATTGACTGGGCCTGCTTCTACTGGAAAATCTACCGGAGCAGTTTCTGGTAAGGCTTCGGAAATTTCCGGCTCGAATATTTCAGCTTTAAGAGCAGATAACTGTCTGGTCAATTCCCGCGGCCAGTTGTTGTAAACTTGCAGCACTACGGGCAAAACAGTCCGCATTTCTATTTTTTTTTGTTTGAGAGCCGGTACTAATCCTCCGGTGACTATTGAACTTTTACCAACTCCAGACTGACCGTAAATTACTGTCAGTTTGTCTGGGGTATTGTTCATCCTATATATCAAGCGATTCAGGTCTTGTTCTCTGCCGGAAGCAGTAATTTCGTCAGCAATAGTAGCAGCGCCGACAATAGTTTCGGCAACGGAATTAACCGCTTCTCTGTGCGGCTGCAACTTTCCGGCTCCAATAAAAGCTCGGAACCGATATGTATGTTCCACGGCTCGATAATCTTGCTTAATTTGAAATGCTTCGAGATATTCTCCCCGCTGAAAATAGAGCGATCGCAGCATTTCTAAAACCCGCAAATACAGTTGCGGGTTGTAGCAAGGTTCGGTTTCCAAGCGAGCAAGCTCTAAATGCGCGATCGCCTCCTCCATCTCACCCAACTGGCTCTGGGCCTCTGCTAAAATTAACAGATATAAGCCTTGATGCTGCGACTTTACAGGCGTTCCCTGTCCCGTCGCTTCTAAATTCGAGTTGAGAACGTTTAGAGCGACTAAAGCCCATTCTTTTGCCCCTTGCCAGTTCTTTTGCTCTAAGGCTACTCTAGCCAAAAAGCCGTAATCTTGAGCCAAATTAACTGCTGAATTTTCCATCTTTTGATGTAACCTCCGAGCTTTGATAGCTAAATTCCAGAGTGCATCCCAATCTTCTAAATGCTGTAATACTTCGCCGAGTTGATTGATGAATATACCAACTGCATCCGACCGTCCTGCGCGTTCTAAAACATCTATACATTCCTGAAAATAATTCTTAGCTTCCGTCCAGTAAGGACGGTTCCCGCTGCGGTGTATTTCTGCTTGGAAGCGGTAGCAAAGACCGATGTGGAATAGCATAATCCCCTCTAACACCGGGGCCGGATGAACGGTAAATAACAAATTGCTAAATTCTGTTTTTGCGCCAATAAATGGTACTTGATACTTCCAAAAATTGAGACTTTTTTGATACAATGCAAGAGCAGCCGGGATGCGGTGACAAGCATATTCGTGCCGACCGCGAATAAATTGCAAACTCGCTTCAATAGCGGGTTCTAACCTAATGTTGCAAGTTTGCAAGTCTTGGCTAGCGGACTCTAATTCACTCAAAGAGTTGGCTCCGAGAATGGCAGAATTACTTAAACGCCAATTGCCGCTTTCTAAAATGTGGGAAAAAATGCGATCGGCACTTTTGCCCAGGAAATCCACCAAGTCGTCTGGGCCGAGCACAAATTCAACAGTTGTCGTCCAAGTCTCGATATCTGTTACTAACCGAATCAGTTTTTTTAAAATTTTGTCTGTCACCCACAGCACCACCGGGAAGGGAAAATTATTCCGAAATTCTTCCCTAACGTAGTTCGTAGAAGTCAGGACTCGATCGATCGCGCTTACCGATTCCAATCCAAACACCATTAAAGCTGACGGCTGGCTGCCGGAAAGTTCGGTTTCTATCGTCGTGTAAAGAGTTTTAACTGATGCCGGGAGGACAATTTCTCGAATCTCGATACCAGACTCCTCGCGCAATTGCCGTACAGTTTCCTCTCTCATCCCACTGTAATTGCACCGCACCAAAATCAGCGAAAATTGCCCCTGAGACATTCTCAGAGTTCGGGAGAGAGTTTGCAGCGAACTTTTGTTTTGCTGTGCTGCGGTGTCTTGCTGGCAGTGCGAATTAATCATAATTAATATTTGAAAAATTTTCTCAGAATAGGTGCTGTCAACTGCTGAGGAAACAAAGTTCGGCAACGGATTATTTAACGGATGTAACGGATGGAAGTTCGGCAACGGATTATTTAACGGATGTAATATTATGTCCGGTCGATTACCCCTAATACGGTAGGGGCGGGTTCACGAAAAATATCTGCCAATAATTGACAATCTCAAAAACCCGCCCTTTTAATCGCGGTCACTCGATCGGACATGATATAACGGATGTAACGGATGGAAGGAATCGACGGCAGGATAAAGTGCAATTAAAAACGTCATAACTAACCGTTTTTGCGGTTGCTATCAGCTTATTTGTACCAGTTTTTGCCTTCAACAATTACAGGAAACAATCACAAGTTTAAATCTATTTAAACCCGTTTTGGTGATTACCAATCACACCGAACAATTACTTAGTTAAGTTGTTTATTTCTGCCTGCATACTTATTGTTGTAGCGGCTCAAATTAAAGCATACCCAAAAAATACATACTCTGTTATTCGCATATTCTCAGCAAAATCAACCGGATTTTACAGAAATCTTGATGGTGGCTCAAATTGTACCCAGCCCAAGAGTCGTAGTTTGCGGGGTTCCCAGCCATCGCCCAAATGGCGCAAATCCGATTCAGTTATTCGCATATCGCTGAAATACGGCATTCCTTGCTTGACTGACCCCTCGCCGCACTGAGATAAACTACCGGCGGCGGCTCATCAATTACAGCTTGAAGATTGTTTGTCATAAATTTACTAATCTCCATATCTAAAGTAGCTGCAAAATCAGGTTCATCCCAATCCTCGCTTTCTTCAATGCTGATTGTTATTGGTGCGCCAATATCAAAATCAAGCTCATCGCCCAAATCCGATACTTTCTTAATTGGCTCTATTTTCTGACTGGTATCAGCGGCAAAAGCTTGAGTTGTATTGGCCATTAGTACGATCGGCAGTGCTACTATGGCACTTATCGTTTGTCGCGCCGTGATTTTCCTCATGCTATCCTCCTGGTATAAACTAAACTTGGGTAGTGCTATAAATTCAACATCCGCCGCTACTTTCCTGCGCTGTCATTAATGAATAGTGGTTTCTTTTCTGAGAAAATATAACCTCATCTGTGACACTTCGCTAGAAGTGTGCTTTACGGAGGGTATCCGGTCAACTGTTTGCCTTTCTATTTACTACGTGAAAACTCTTAAACAGTCAGGTTTTCCCGTTAAGTAATTCCCCAGCCTTTGCGAGTGTTCATCTCAGACTCAAAGCAGTGAGAAGTACGCGCGGCGTAGCTATCCCGTAGGGAATCGCACACCACTCTTCGCACCCCGCGCTGCCACCAGCAAGCTGATGTGACATACCACAGCCACCGAAGATCTGTCAATATTTATATCTTAACATTTTTAATTTTTTGCATAATTCTCGTTACCAGGAAGAGCTCATTCCTGACAACTTAACGTCAAACCGATAGTCCGGCTCTTGTTGAAACCCCTGTCTCAAAGCTAAAGTCCTCCCTATGAGGACTGAAAAACTCATTAGTCCTCATAACGAGGACTTTAGCTATTAACCCCGTCGAATTCATTCCTTGGCGGACTAGAAGCTTAAGTTGTCACCAATGGGAAGAGCCTGGTAACGCAGAGCGGCGAAGCAGAGCCTCCAGCAAAGTCGAGAGGGCTTCTACTTAGTCAAGCCGTGTTCGAGAGCGAAGCGAACCAACTCAGTACGGCTGTTAGTACCCGTTTTGCTAAACAAACGGCTGACGTACTTTTCCACATTACGCACGCTAGTTTCCAAGCGGCGGGCAATTTCCTTATTCATCAAACCTTGAGCAACCAAATCCAAAACACTTTGTTCTCGCGGAGTCAAATCAATTTTAATTGGCGAAGGACTTTGGGCGATCGAACTCCGCCCGCTCAGCAAAGACTCAATTCTCGCCATTTGGCTTGTCAAAGCAGCAATATCGGGACTTTCAGCACTTTCGCCCGTCTCCTTAGCAGCCGCGCGGCGGGCCAGCAAATTCGTTACAATTGCTACTAACTCGTCGGGATCGAAGGGCTTAGAAAGATAAGCATCGCAGCCTGCTTGATAGCCCTGAATGCGATCGCTCGTCATTCCCTTAGCAGTTAAAAATACCACCGGCAAAGCCTTATAGCGAGGATCTTCCCGCACTTGCTTGAGAAACTGATAACCGTCCACCTGCGGCATCATAATGTCTGAAATCACCAAATCCGGATTGTGCTGCTGCAAGAGTTCCCACCCATCCCGAGCATTACTGGCAACCTCAACCGCAAAATCGCTATCTTCCAAATAAGCTTGTACCGCTTCCCGCAAGCCCGGTTCATCGTCTACCAATAATAATCGTGCTGACATATCTCTTACCCTTACGCTTTACCAGTATCTTTTAATTTAGCCGCATTTAACTCTTATTGTCACTCCATCTCTCGAAGGAGCTCAAAAAATTGTTGTTAAACTCTAGAGTTTTGAGTTGTGTTTTGATCTAACGATTAAAAACTTATTAAATCTTTAATTCAAAACTCAAAACTCAAAACTCAAAATTATTGTTGAACCCTTCCACTTAAACTTTTGAACGATCGGTCAAAATTTCATAGCCTGTTTCCGTCACCAACACAGTATGCTCAAACTGAGCCGACATAGCATTGTCAACCGTTACAACAGTCCACTTGTCAGAAAGCGTCCGAGTGTACTTAGAACCCGCATTCAGAATCGGTTCGATCGCCAATGTCATCCCCGCTCGCAATTTCACGTTCGGCATTTCGCGGGTGCGGAAATTGAAAACCGACGGTTCCTCGTGCAAATTTCGCCCGACACCGTGGCCGGTAAAATCCTCAACGATGCAAAAACCGTTGCTTTTGACATGATCTTCGATCGCACCAGCCAGATCGAGCAAATACGCTCCAGCTTTCACTTGTTCGATGCCTTTGTAGAGAGCTTCTTCTGCGACTCGGATTAATTTTGCAGATTCTGGAGTCACTTCCACAACTGCGATCGTGATGCAAGAATCGCCGTGAAAACCTTGATAATATGCCCCAGTATCTACCTTGAGAACATCTCCTGCCCTAATTACCTTTTTGGCACTGGGAATGCCGTGAACAACTTCGTTATTAATGCTAGAGCAAATCGATCCGGGAAAACCTTGATAGCCTTTAAAACTCGGAGTTGCACCCATAGAACGGATGCGTTTTTCCGCATAAGCATCTAAATCAGCAGTAGTCATTCCCGGTTTCACCATTTGGGAAATTTCTTTGAGTACCGTTGCCACGATTTTCGCGGCCTGCCGCATAATTTCGATTTCGCGTTCCGACTTAATTTCAATGCCTCGACGCTGTTTTTTGACTTGGGGTGCTTGAGTTGGCCCAGAAAGCAGACTGCTAAAAATATTCATGTATTGATTGGCGGGTAATTTTGTACTTTGACGGCAGGTTGAAGCAAAAAAACGGCAAATATCCGGCTTTTTGGGGAAAAACGGGTGCCTTGTTCCGAACTGTCGATCGCTTATCCTTTAAACTAGCTTAATATTATTATCAGTAATCGGCACGGGATTGGGGGGTCAGAAAAGCGGTTTCAACCGCCGAGTCCGTCGGCTCGGGATTTTCGAGTATTCCTGCGAGGTTAGCAATTCCGGCAATTAACTCAGTTACCTCAACTGGTTTAGATAAGTGCATCTGGAAACCAGCTTGCAGCGCTTGCTGGCGCTCGGACTCTCTGGCGTAGGCCGTCAGGGCGATCGCAGGCATCTTTCTACCCCTGAGCACTTCCATTTCTCTCACCCGCGCGATCAACTCGTAGCCGTCCGATCCGGGCATTCCAATGTCGCTCAGCAGCACATCCGGCCAAGAACTCTCCAGTGCAGCTAGAGCCTCGGCCACCGATGCGGCCGATCGCACCATAGCTCCTTCCTCCTCCAGTAAAGCAATCAAAAACTCCCGCGTGTCATCGTCATCATCCACCACCAGCAACTGCAAATTAACCAGAGCTGGGGGAGCCTCTGCCGGCTCATTGAGCTGCGACCAACCATCCTCTGCACCTCGGGCCTTCCTCTGTGCAAGAGGTAGAACCACCGTAAATTTCGCACCCTCGCCCGGATTATTTTCTGCATCCACCTTACCGCCGTGCTGTTCCACCAAGTGACGGACGATCGCCAATCCCAGTCCCAATCCCCCGTAAGACCTAGTTGTGCTGCTATCAGCTTGGCGGAAGCGATCGAAAACATAAGGCAAAAAATCAGGATCGATACCAATGCCGCTATCAATTATCTGAATTTGAGCCTCATCCCCAACTGACTCCAACCGCACCTCTACTTTACCGTCTTGGGGAGTAAACTTAAGCGAATTTGACAGCAAATTCCACACAATTTGCTGCAAGCGATCGAAATCGCCGATAACTTCACCTACATTTGGACTGTACGTTAATTCTAGGAGTATTGATTTTTCTTCAGCCAGCGGCCGCAAAGAATCAATTGCCAGCTCGATCACAGATTCCAACCGAATCGGATGCTTATTTAAATTTAGTTTCCCTCGCAGAATCCGCGAAACATCTAAAATATCTTCTATAAGTTGAGCTTGAGATTTAGCATTGCGCTCAATTGTTTCTAGAGCTTTATCAATAGTTTCGCCGTCAAATTTTTTCGCGCGAAGCAGCCTAGACCAGCCGAGAATTGCATTTAAAGGAGTGCGGAGTTCGTGAGAAAGAATGGCGAGAAATTCATCCTTCATCTGGTTAGCTCTCTCAGCTTCCTGCCGCGCCACTTGTTCGCGGATTAGTCTGCCGCGTTCTTCCTCTGCTTGCTTGCGGTGAGTGACATCTCTCACCGTGCCCACGTGACCGATCAGTTTTCCCAAATCCGAAAACATTGGCGACGACTGCACGTGAATCCAACGCACTGTTTCGCTAACAGCTAATCGAAACTCGTTAGAATATTCCTGCCCTTCTTCTATCCATGCTGACAAATTTGCTACTACGCGATCGCGATCGTCTGGATGAACAGATCGCTGCCAAACCTCTGCCAAACTTGAGTCCAAAATTAAACCGGAAATCGCTTGACAGCGGGGATTCATGTAAGTACAGCGGCCTTCAACGTCAGCTAAGTAAATTCCCAGCGGCGAACAAGCACACAAAGTGCGAAACCGCTCTTCACTTTTAGTTAGTTCACTATTAACAGCAGCTAACTGTGTTGCTTGCTGCTTCACTTCGACTGTTTTTTGGAACAATTCCACAAATACCTGCACCTTAGATGTCAATATTTCCGGTTCCAAGGGTTTGAAGAGGTAATCCACCGCACCCAAAGAATAACCTTTAAACACGTGGGTGTCATTACTGCTGAATGCTGTGATAAAAATAATCGGAGTCGATCGCGATCGATCTCTAGAGCGGATCAATGTTGCTGTCTCAAATCCATCCATTCCCGGCATCTGCACATCAAGCAAAATTACCGCAAAATCTTCATTAAGCAGACATCTCAGAGCTTCTGCGCCCGAATTAGCTTGTACTAGATTATAAGAGGGGCTGTTGAGGATAGCTTCTAGAGCCACCAAATTTTCTGGGCGATCGTCAACTAAAAGGACATTTACTCGATCGGAGAGCTGCACATTCATAAATTTTTTAATCTTTAATTCTTAGCAACTTGACTAAACAGGGAGCAATTTTAGAGAGGGGTAAAATCCAGTCTACTTCAACATTTGCGATCGCGGAGGCCGGCATGGTCCGGCATAGAGCCGAGGCCGGTTCCTCCACAAATGTCAATCCTCCCTCAGCTTTAATTTTTGCCAGCCCTTCACTGCCATCAGAATTAGCTCCCGTTAAAATTATCCCGATAACTTTCTCCCCAAAGGCATCCGCAGCAGACTCAAACAGCACATCGATTGAGGGCCGCGCATAACACACAGGGCCCTCAGTTGATAGTGCAAATGTAGCAGTTCCGCGACAGATGATTGGTGATTTTGAATTGTGCATTGGCTCCAATGCAACCCTCCCCCAACTTGTAAAGTCGTTTTCAGACACGCTCTGCTCCCACTCGCGGGGCGATTCTATGAGCAAGTGATAGTCAGCAGGAGCCAAATAAACCCGTCCTGGGGCGATCGGCTCTTTGTCTTCTGCCTCTGTAATTTGGAGAGAACTTTGCTTTTGTAAAAAATCACTAAGCCTATCCTGAGAACTCTTATGGCGGTGTTGGACAATAACTACAGGCAAAGGAAAGCTTTGCGGCAAATTTGCCAGCAGCACAGTCAGAGCCTGTAGCCCTCCCAAAGAGGTGCCAACAACCACTATTTCAAACTTGTTTTTATTTAATTCTGCGGTAGAGTTTATCACTACGTTCAATTGCTTCATAGTGTTTTTCATAAACTGTAAAATTTAGAGACTCCTGATGTCCGAGCCCTAAAACTCCAAACATCGCCAGGCTGTCATAAAAAAGCTTGTGTACCCGATCTTGGAGGGATGAATTGAAATAAATCAGCACATTCCGGCACAAGATTACATTAAATTCATTAAAAGAAGTATCCGTTGCCAAGTTGTGGTGAGCAAAGACAATGTTATCTTTCAGAGAAGAGCGAAAAATTGCATTTTCATAAGCAGCAGTGTAATACTCAGAAAACGCTTTATTACCCCCTGCTTGGTGGTAGAGTTGCGTATATTCTTGCATTTGTCTCAGGGGAAAGATACCTGTTTTTGCTGTTTTCAACACTAATTCATTCATATCAGTAGCGTAAATCCTACAGCGGTCATAAAGTCCTTCTTCTTGCAGCAAGATTGCCATAGAATAGACTTCTTCTCCCGTTGAACATCCAGCGTGCCAAATCCGAATAAAAGGATAAGTACGCAGCAGTGGCACCACTTTATTTCTGAAACTAATGTAAAAGCTGGGATCGCGAAACATCGCCGTTACATTAACAGAAATGTCCACCAGGAAACGGTCTAGGTAGCCCGGATGGTGGAGTACCTTTTCCTGAAGTGCCGAGACACTGGTAAGGTGTTCCGAGCGAATAGTTTTCCAAATGCGGCGCTTGAGAGAGGCCAGAGCATAATTGCGAAAATCAAATCCGTAATAGCGAAACATTCCCTCTAGTAGGAGTTGAATTTCGATTGTTTCAAGTTCATGACTTGGGGGCATTTTTAATTAGTTATTGGGAATTGGGACTTGGTTATTGGGACTTGGGAACTTGTACGCGAGCGTAGCCGAATTATTGGGACTTGGGAATTGGTTGTTTCATAATTGCTCTTTTTTCCTTCTTCCTTCTTCCTTCTTCCTTCTTCCTTCTTCCTTCTTTCCATTATCGATAAAGCCACACACGCAGCAGCGAGAGCAACTGTTCGGTATCAACAGGTTTGGTAATGTAGTCAGAAGCACCAGCTTCGATACATTTTTCCCGATCGCCCTTCATAGCTTTGGCAGTAAGAGCAATCATGGGCAGGGAAGCAAATTGAGGCATATTACGAATTGCTTGCATTGTTTCGTAACCGTCCATCTCTGGCATCATCACGTCCATCAACACAATATTTATACCAGGCGTATTTTGCAATGTATCAATGCCCTGTCTGCCGTTTTCAGCAAACACAATTTCCATTTGATGGCGCTCCAGCATACTCGTCAGCGCGAAAATATTCCGCATATCGTCGTCAACAATCAAGACTTTTTTGCCCGCGAGCGTCGAATCAGTTTGATACAATTGCTCGAGCATTTGGCGTTTCGGTTCCGGCAAATCTGCTTGAACTCGGTGCAGGAACAAAGCAGTTTCATCTAACAAACGTTCCGGCGATCGCACATCTTTAACAATTATTGTTTCAGCCATGCGCTTAAGTTGAGTCTCTTCGGCTCTCGTCAACTCTTTACCTGTATAAACAATAATCGGCAGACTTTTTAAAGTTGCATCTTTCTTGATCTGCTCGATCAGTTCAAAACCAGTCATATCTGGCAGTCCCAAATCAAGTACAATGCAGTCAAAATGCCCTGATAGCAAAGTTTCTAGCGCCTCTGCACCGCTCCCCACAGCCGTCGTTACAACATCGTGATTGCCGATTAAATCCACAATGCTGAGACGTTGTGTTTCGTCGTCTTCTACGACTAGCAGATTCTTGACTCGCCGATCGACAAAACCCTTAATATCAGTCAAAGCTTTGCTTAGAGCTTCGCTGCTAACAGGTTTTTGCAAATAGGCGATCGCCCCTAACTGCAAACTGCGCTGCCGCCCTTCTTCAACTGATACAATGTGAACCGGAATGTGGCGCGTATTCGGATCGTGCTTTAAGCGATCCAGCACTGTCCAGCCATCCATCACAGGCAAATTAAGATCCAGCATAATCGCAGTTGGCTTGAACTCTCGCGCCATCGCCAAACCGATATCGCTCCGCAAAGCCACTAAACCTTTAAAACCCTGATCCCGCGCCATATCCAAAAGAATGCGAGCGAAGTTCACGTCATCTTCAATAATCAACAGCACGCGATCGCCCAGCTCGACAGTTTCCCGGTCATCAGCGATCATAGGTGATGGATAAGGGGCGATCGGCAAGTGGAAATTCGGCGCAGGAACTGCTGAAGAAATAGCAGCCGGCAATTGAGCCGTTTGCTTGCCCGTTCCCGATTCCCCCTCATTGATTATTCGCGATTCTTGGTAAGTTTGCGGCAGATAAAGCGTGAACCTGCTACCCTCACCCGGGCGGCTTGTCAATTTAATTTCTCCGCCTAATAGATTAGCGATTTCTCTACTAATTGACAAACCCAAACCCGTACCCCCGTATTTGCGGCTAGTGCTACCATCAGCTTGTTGGAAAGCCTCAAAAATAACCCTGTGTTTTTCAGCAGAAATCCCAATTCCCGTATCGCTAACTGAGAAAGCCAAAACAGTAGGGGAACTCCTTAAACTTTCTATCTCTAAACTCCACCCTTCCCGCGCTACTTCGACACGCAATTTCACCTCACCCCGCTCTGTAAACTTAAACGCATTAGAGAGCAGATTCTTTAAAACTTGTTGCAGCCGTTTAGCATCAGTATAGAGACCTTTTGGCAACCCACCCTCAAGCTCTATTTGAAAACTCAACTTCTTATCCTGGGCGATTTGGCGGAAAGTTCGATCCAAATGATCTCGCAAGTCCGCAAACAACACTTGCTCAATTTCCACCGACATCGTGCCTGATTCAATCTTAGCGAGATCCAAGATGTCATTAATCAGCCCTAACAAATCTGTTCCCGCCGAGTAAATTGTGCGCGTGTATTCAACTTGCTTCAGAGTCAAATTCCCTTCAGTATTGTCAGAAAGCAATCGAGCGAGAATCAACAGCGAATTCAGCGGAGTTCGCAACTCGTGAGACATATTTGCCAGAAACTCCGACTTATACTTAGAAGTTAAAGCCAACTGTTCGGCTCTTTCTTCCAATAACCCTCTCGCCTGTTCGATATCTCGGTTTTTCCGCTCAACTTCCTTATTTTGTAGCGCTAGCAATTCAGCTTGTTCTTCTAGTTCTTCATTCGTTTGTTGCAACTCTTCCTGCTGCTTCTTCAGCAGTTCCTCATTCGTCTGCTGCAACTGCGCTTGCTGTTCTAGGCGCTTGTTAGTTTCCGTTAGTTCTTTTTGCTGAGCTTGCAACTCTTCTGCCAAAGATTGCGACTGTTTCAGCAACTCTTCCGTCCGCATACTCGCCGCAATTGTATTTAAAACAATGGCGATACTTTCCGTGAGTTGGTCGAGGAATGTTAAGTGAATTTCGCTGAAGCGGCGGAACGAAGCTAGCTCAATTACCGCTGTCACCTGCCCTTCAAACAGTACAGGTAAAACCACGACATTCAGAGGCGTAGATTCTCCCAGACCCGAGCTAATTTTAACGTAGTTGTCCGGCACTTCTGTCAACAGTATTCGTTCCTTTTCCAGGGCGCACTGTCCGACCAAACCTTCGCCTAAATGGAATTTGTTTCCTAAGCTTTTACGTTCCCGGTAGGCGTAGGTACTTAACAGTTTGAGGAAGGGGTCGTGTTCTACAGTTTCCATCATAAAGAAGACGCCATGCTGAGCAGAAACCAGTGGCGTTAGTTCCGATAAAATTAATTTAGAAACCGTCTCTAAATCTCGCTGACCTTGCAGCATTCGAGTGAACTTAGCGAGGTTGGTTTTGAGCCAATCTTGCTCGGTATTCTTCTGCGTTGTCTCCCGGAGATTGGCAATCATCTGGTTGATGTTGTCCTTGACGATCGCAACTTCTCCTTCAGCAGCGACGGAAATTGACCTCGTTAAATCGCCTTTAGTAACACCAATTGCCACTTCGGCGATCGCGCGCACCTGAGTAGTCAAATTCGCCGCCAATTCATTCACATTATCCGTCAAATCTCGCCACGTTCCCGCCGCCCCGGGAACCTTCGCCTGACCGCCTAACTTCCCTTCAATTCCCACCTCCCGCGCCACCGTACTAACTTGATCCGCAAAGGTCGCCAGCGTGTCGATCATCTCGTTAATCGTATCTGCCAGAGTCGCAATTTCTCCCTTAGCTTCCAGCATTAATTTCCGCTTCAAATCGCCATTCGCCACCGCCGTCACAACTTTAGCAATACCCCGCACTTGCGCTGTCAAATTTCCCGCCATCGAGTTTACATTGTCGGTTAAATCTTTCCAAGTTCCCGCAACTCCTTTCACCTCAGCTTGACCGCCCAATTTACCCTCAGTTCCCACCTCCCGCGCCACCCGCGTTACCTCAGAAGCAAAGGAATTAAGCTGATCCACCATCACGTTAATAGTGTCTTTCAGTTCGAGAATTTCGCCTTTGACATCAACGGTAATTTTCTTCGATAAATCACCATTTGCTACCGCTTTCGTCACTTCCGCAATATTCCGCACCTGCGCCGTCAAATTCCCCGCCATCAAGTTAACATTATCGGTTAAATCTTTCCAAGTTCCCCCTACACCCCGCACGTAAGCTTGCACGCCTAATTTACCTTCTGTTCCCACTTCCCTAGCAACTCTGGTTACTTCAGATGCGAAGGAACTCAACTGATCCACCATGATGTTAATCGTGTTTTTCAGTTCGAGAATTTCGCCTTTCACATCTACTGTAATTTTCTTTGATAAATCGCCATTTGCCACAGCGGTTGTCACTTCCGCAATGTTCCGCACTTGGGCGGTAAGATTACCCGCCATCGAGTTAACTGAATCCGTTAAATCTTTCCAGGTTCCGGCAACTCCTTTAACTTCAGCTTGCACGCCTAACTTCCCTTCCGTTCCCACTTCCCTAGCAACCCTAGTTACTTCAGACGCGAAGGAATTTAACTGATCCACCATCGTGTTGACAGTGTTTTTTAACTCCAGAATTTCACCTTTAACATCGACCGTAATTTTCTTGGATAAATCGCCATTTGCCACAGCCGTCGTAACAGCAGCAATATTCCTTACTTGCTCCGTCAAACTACCCGCCATAAAATTAACTGAATCCGTTAAATCCTTCCAAGTTCCTGCTACGCCTCGGACATCCGCTTGACCGCCGAGTTTACCTTCGGAACCCACTTCCCTCGCCACCCGCGTGACTTCCGAAGCGAAGGAATTAAGCTGATCCACCATCACGTTAATAGTGTTTTTCAGTTCTAAAATTTCGCCTTTAACCTGTACCGTAATTTTTTTAGATAAGTCACCGTTAGCCACAGCCGTCGTCACATCAGCAATGTTGCGGACTTGTGCTGTTAAATTCCCGGCCATTGAGTTAACTGAATCCGTTAAATCTTTCCAGGTTCCTGCTACTTCCTGCACTTCAGCTTGTACGCCTAATTTCCCTTCGGTACCCACTTCCCTCGCAACCCTGGTTACTTCAGATGCGAAGGAATTTAACTGGTCAACCATCGTGTTGACGGTGTTTTTTAGTTCGAGAATTTCCCCTTTAACATCGACGGTAATTTTCTTAGATAAATCGCCCTTTGCCACAGCGGTTGTCACTTCAGCGATGTTCCGCACTTGTGCTGTCAAACTGCCTGCCATGAAGTTAACGCTATCCGTTAAATCCTTCCAAGTTCCCGCAACTCCTTTAACTTCTGCTTGACCGCCGAGTTTACCTTCGGAACCTACTTCTCTCGCCACCCGCGTTACTTCAGATGCGAAGGAATTTAACTGATCCACCATGATGTTAATCGTGTTTTTCAGTTCGAGAATTTCACCTTTAACATCTACTGTAATTTTTTTAGATAAGTCACCATTTGCCACAGCCGTCGTCACGTCGGCAATGTTCCGTACTTGTGCGGTAAGATTGCCGGCCATTGAGTTAACTGAATCCGTTAAATCTTTCCAGGTTCCTGCAACTCCCCGCACTTCAGCTTGCACCCCTAATTTGCCTTCCGTTCCTACTTCTCTCGCCACCCGCGTTACTTCAGATGCGAAGGAACTCAACTGATCCACCATGATGTTAATCGTGTTTTTCAGTTCGAGAATTTCCCCTTTAACATCTACTGTAATTTTTTTAGATAAATCGCCATTTGCCACAGCGGTTGTCACGTCAGCAATGTTCCGCACTTGTGCTGTTAAATTCCCCGCCATCGAGTTAACTGAATCCGTTAAATCTTTCCAGGTTCCTGCAACTCCCCGCACTTCAGCTTGCACGCCTAATTTCCCTTCGGTTCCTACTTCCCTAGCCACCCGCGTTACTTCCGACGCAAAGGAGCTCAATTGGTCTACCATTGTGTTGACAATTTGGGCTGTTTGGAGGAATTCTCCTTTGAGGGGTCTGTCTTCTATTTCTAAGGCGATGGTTTGCGATAAATCTCCTTTTGCTACGGCCCGAATTACTCTGGCGGTTTCAGAGGTTGGTTGCACTAAATCTGTAATTAGGGTATTGACAGAATTTACGCTAGCTGACCATGACCCCTCAGCGCTGCCGATGGTGGCCCGCTGGGCGATTTTGCCTTCTTTACCGACAACTGTGCCGATGCGATCGAGTTCGGCCGCCATTCTCTCATTGAGCTCGATAATGTCGTTAAGTTCGTCAGCAATTTTTCCCGCTAGGCCGGTCTGGTCTATGGGCATCCGAACTGAAAAGTCTCCTTTTTTGACAGCTACTAAGGTTCTGAGTAACTGTTTGGCATAACCATTATTTGAATTGGGCTTTGTTATCTGTGCAGTTGACATGACCGTTACCTTTTTTGGCGAATTGGAAGGGGTTTGGCGCTGCTTCAGCGTTGATGGTGCAAGATATCTGGTTGGCGCGGGGCGCGGGTTCAGGCAGCACCAACCCTAGCTCTAATGAGTTTTTGGGGATGGTATTGCTATTATCGGACTAAAGTAGTAGCTGATTGCTTCCGTCAAAAGATGGATGAAAATTGTTGTCAATTATGGTATTACGTTTTACATTACACAGGGAGCGAAAATAAAGTCAAGGGCTAGAGGATGCTTGCCGCACAAGAGCTTTTATGTACGATCGCACATCAAAGCTTCCCGTTCCCCCGGATTACAAAAAGTCGGCTATTCAATTACCCTCTTGAGGTTTCAAATTGGGCTCTGGAATAATTGGAGACACCACAGGTAAGTCAACAAAGTTTGTTGAACCATTGGGAAAGTCGGAAGCCCGGAGTGCGCCTGTTGCTTCCGACATCCCGCAGCAGTTTATAGGTTAAGGTGCGCGACACAAGAACACCCTACAGATTACCAACTGCTATTATTTCCAATTTTGCCACGAACTATTGAAAATAGAAGTACCCGGAAAGGCGATCGGATTCTTATTTTGCTGCAACCGCAACTGCAACACTTCTAAGTTTGGCTCGCGAGATGGCAATTCGTCCACTAATTCATAAGGTATAATCCCCTTTTCTAGGGAAAAAGCAGCCGTAACTCCCGCCGCAGCACCGGCCGACCATTCAAAAGAATGCACTCGATAAGCAGCAGCCGCCGTGTGGCTAACAGCAATACTTTTACCCGCCACTAACATATTGTCAATTTTCTGGGGAATCATTGCCCGCAGCGGAATTTGGAAGGGATAAGCTTGGCCTTGAGCTTTGCGAGTACCTTCCCGTTCGGTATTTCCCGGTGCTTCCGGCGGGCTGTTGGTCATGCAGGGGTGAAAGTCGATCGCATAGTGACCTATACCCACAGAATCAGGATAAATCGTAGCGCGCGATCGCGATTTTGTATCCTCTACCGATTGACTTCCCACAGCCAAAGCGGGCGCATTCAAACCACCCACAACCAACCACAAATTGCGATACTCTTCCTCCGACAAATTCTGGCGGTAAAAATCAGTCTTAAAGTCAGTGCGAGACATATCAACTTCCCACACTGTAAAACCTTGAGGCTGATTGAAACTCGGTCGCCCAATAATGCGCCTGCCCTCCCGCATATAAGGATATTTAGAAAGTCCGTGCACCGTCCCCATCGGCGAATCCAAACCGCTCAAAAAACGATTGTTTGGATTAGGCTTTTTGACTCCCTCTCCTAGCTGCGAGTCAGTAGTTCCTGTTACCAGCCAGTAGAAAAATCCTTGGGCATTTTCCTCCCCTTTGCGTAAAGTTTCCGTTCGCAAGCCGCCCATCCATCCCCCTGATTGCAGTTGACCGGACTCTTGCAACTGCTCGCGAGAATAAATTAAATTATCCAGGGCAGAACCGGGACGATAGTCATTGCCCCAAGTCCAGTTTTGCATCGAAATATCCCCGGGATAAATTGGGAATTGCTTCGGGTCTGAAGGTCGCTTTCGATCGGGTCTCATGCTCCTGATTTGGCGGTAGGTAAAAACTAAGGGAAAGCTCGCCAATCTCGGCAATTCGTAACTGTAGTAAGGAGCGTATTGTTGATAAAAAGACGGCGCTTGATGCGGCTGCGGTTCCTTCGTTGCCTGCATTGCAAAGGTGTAGGTAAAACCTTGAGTGCAGTAAGCGTCGCCGGTTGGGCTGGGGGAGGAAGGTTCGAGAGGTGAACGCGGGTCAATTCCGAGGCGGTAGGGAACATCCGCAAGTCCGATCAATTCGCCTGTTTCGGTGGCATCTACAACGTACCAATCAGCAGGTCTAGGTTTTGAACTTGACTGGTTAGATGGTTTGGGAATAAACTCAATAATAGTTTTGTTAAAGCGCGGAGAATTTTCGTAGCGATAGGCATCTTCGATAGTCTGAGAAAGAGTTTCGGTGTTGATTGGCGGGGTGTTGGCGGCCGGTTTGTGTTGAATGGCGATCGCACTTTTAATTTGTTGACCCCCAACCGTATTCCCCGCCACAGCAGGAGTAATTGCTAGTTCTTTAATAACCGTATTGGGAAACCATTTCAGCGTGCCTTTGCCTTTTTTAGCGGCATCCTGCAAGATGTTAAATAGAATTTTGTGACCGTCGTAGGGCATGAAACACGAATAGCTAACCCAACAGCCTCCGGGATTTAGCCGGCCGTAATGTTCCCCGATCCGCCGCCGCAATTCTAGGTAGCCGCGGGGGTAATATAAGAGCGATCGCTGAGTCTCTCTTTCATCGAGTGCGGAAGTTCCCTGGGAGGAAATTTGACCGCCTACCCAATCAGTAATTTCAGTCAGGCAAACTGTGCGCCCCGCCAGCAAACCTTCGTAAGCCGTAGCAGCACCTGCGAGCCCGCCGCCTGCTACTAGAATATCGCAAGTTTCTGCACTGTCCCGATTGCGGGGAGGTGCGGCAAATACTGGCGAAATGCTCCCAATCGCGGAAATGATGCCGAGGGTGAGGCTAACGATCGATCGACCTTTGAGCAAAAATAGATACCGTCGAAGTTTCATCGGAGATTGTGGAATTAATTTTGACATCAGCGAAAAACACTCATCGCATCCAAATGTTTATTTTGCAGTATACTGGTATTTCGTGGTGCAGTCAGGGCCAACTTTTTTTAGATAAGAGGCATTAATACCAGCCACAACTCTTGAACAGCCGGCTCAACCTTATGCTCAATATAGTCAAATTTTTTAGGTCATTCATTCCTTTTGAGAGTTTAACAATTACCACAAGTTTAACTTTTTCGGAAGTTTTGCGCAGGTTGGACGAAGTGGTTACTTTCCCCAAACTTTTTAGAATAATTCTACCCTTTGGCCCCCCACCTGCAAAACTTTATGAAGGAACAATTTCTGGCAATACATTCAAAATTAATCGCATTATCATCGGCCGCTATTTATTTTTCCCAATTATACAAGGAGATATACATACTCAACCCTTCGGCTGTTCCATCAAAATTAGGATGAGTTTACATAAAATAGTTATAGGATTTATAATTCTTTGGCTGTGGACAACGGGCAGTATTGGGATGTTTTCTTTATTTGCTTGGTTAGTCGAACCCTCTGTGGGACCAATATTTTTACCAATCTTAGGAATGTTTATTTGTGCCTGGCTTTTGTGCTTGATTCCTTTTAAAATAGAAGCAAAAGCAGCTACAAAATTTTTGTCTATTCTCTTAACCTAAAGTAATTTGTAACGGCAATGTTTTAGCTGTACTATTAAAAACAATTTGGGTGCACCGGCATTCATCGGCAGTTAAAAAAACTCCAAATTTATGCGTCAAAACCAACTCAAACTAAAAATTAAACAAGGCGAAACAGTCCTGGGTTTATTTATGAACTGCGCTTATCCCGCATTCATGGAAATATGCGGTCACGCTGAATTTGATTTCGCCGTTATCGACATGGAACACGGGCCCCTGCACCCGCTTGCTGCTGAAGATTTGTGTCGCGCGGCCGACTGCACCGGAATTGCACCGATTGTTCGCGTCCGCAAAAACGACGGGCCGCAAATTCAACGAGCTCTCGACATCGGCAGTGCAGGCGTTCAAGTACCTCAAATTGAAAGCAAAATTGATGCTGAAACCGCTGTCAAAAGTGCTAAATACAGTCCTCTCGGCACGCGAGGCCTTTCCTTCGCTACGCGGGCCGGACTTTATACCGCGGCAGGTACAGATATCACTGACAAACTCAACGAAGAATCTTTAGTTGTGATTCATGTCGAAGGCAAAGGCGGCATCGACAACCTAGCAGAAATTGTTACTGTGCCAGAGATTGACGTGATTTTTCTAGGGCCTTACGATCTGTCACAGTCGATCGGCATTCCCGGCCAAGTCCGCGATCCCCGAGTCATCGACATGATGCAGGAGGCAGTGCAAACCATCCGCAAAGCAGGCAAAGCCGCCGGTACTTTTGCCGAAAACCCCGAAATCGCCAAGCAGTGGATTGATGCTGGCGTTCAGTACGTCGCACTTGGGGTCGATGTTGCCGTTTTCCTGCGGGCCTGTCAGTCGCTGGTCAAAGCAGTGCGGAGTTAATAGATCGAATCCGGTTAGATAATAATGATACCGCTCGCACTCCACTCGCGAGGGGGGACGCGAGCACTCTAGTCGGAAAGGACTTGCGCCCTGGGACGGAACAAACCGATTTTTTTGCCTTAATCCTATAAATTTTGTTGAGCTTAGCCGTCGTCTTTACGATATCTTTGCAATTTTTGTAGTGTCTTTTACGACACATACAAAAAACCTGCGCTAGAGTAGAAGCATACACCTCCTTAAGGCAAAACTAAGGAGGGGAGCAAGGCTTCAGGGAGAAAAATCTATGAAAACCGTATTAGAATCCATTCATTTGGATTATGCCTTCATGTTTACTTTCAAAAAAGTAAACTCGATTAAGCTAGAAGGTTTCAAGGAATTTTTTGACGATATGCCTGTCGATCCGTATGTGAAAGGTAAGTATCGTTCGAGAAGATTATCGCGGTTTGCAGTCAACGGAAATGAGTTAGTTAAGTTACCTCACGGCTATTTGTATCAAAGCAAAACATACAATCCGCTAGTGGGCGATATCAGGCGCGAATTTGCCGAATTGGACGATCGGCTAATCGCCCTCGATAATTTCAAACAGATGATTTTTGCTTTTTTCGATTCTTGCAAAATTCACCCCGAAGCTGAAATCGGCATCCATCAAATCAGGACGAGTTGTTCGCCGCACAATTTCGGCAACCCCGCACCGGAAGGAATTCACCAAGACGGTACTGATTTTATCGGGATTTTCTCGGTTGACAGAACTAATATTGTCGGTGGGGAAACGCATTTGTACTTGGCTAAAAAAGAGAAGCCTGTTTTTAATAAAATTCTGCATCCGGGAGAATTGCTGTTAGTTAACGACCACGAGTTTTTCCACTTTACTACGCCGATTAAACCGGAATCTGAAGGGGTGGGAACCAGGGATGTCTTTGTGCTGACTTCTCCGAGTTTGCTTTGCGATTGAGGATACAGTCTTGGAGGCATAACCTAATGATGTAGGGTGCGCACTGCGCACCTTACTCCGATTACCCACTACTGCATCCCACAGATCACCTTTTGGTTGCGCCCCCACCCATCTCGATCATGGTTAATGCTTGGGAAAATCGATTCCTGAAATGGATATTCCTTCCATCTTCTGCACATATCGTCCTTGAGCCGCTACACATTCTGCCATTTTTTTAGCTTGTATGGGTTGACTCCTTGGATCGGGGGAGATACCTCTATACTCCCATGTACCGCGAATGTCGCCAGAGAATGCTTTTCCATTGTTTTTTAATACTAGCTCTGTGCCAGTTGCATCAATATAGAATTTCCCATTTACCAAAGACACGCTGCTAATTGTGATAGATTCGACTCCTTTGTAGGGATTTGCAGGGGCATCGACGATCTTGATGCAGATTCTATTGTTTTGATGTGCAATCTCTCTACGGGAGTTATTGAACATTGTTCCTTGAGCGTAGTAAGCTCCTGTGGGTAGAATTGTAGAGCCCTGTTGATTACTTTGAGCAGAGGACAACGATGAGATTGACAGAAGGAGAGAACTAAAAATTAGTGTTTCGATAGCCAAAAATTTCATTTGCAGCAAAACTCCATTAAAATTATTTTTTCAGATTCTACACGATCGTAGATGCTTTATAAACTTCTCTAGAGTTCTTGCAAAAGTCAAATTCACCCGCCGCAAGTCCCCCCTTATTAAGGGGGGAAACAAGAATAATCTTGCCTCCTCCCCTGATTCAAGAGGTGGGTTGGGGTGGGGTACTTTGTATTTTTGCAACAGTTCTAATCATGACTCAAGTCCTTACTACAAACCTTTCGTTAGTAGTGAGGACTTTATTCGTCTTTCTGGCGTATAGTCAATCATGACTAAAGTCCTGACTACAAACCTGCATATTTTCCTAAAAAAATAGGTTTATGCGTCTAGCAACTCACAGATAACTCCTATCGAAACTTCCGTTCTGACTCTTGAATGGGAACATCATTAATGCTGGCTTCACGTCTTCGCATTAACCCATTTTCTGCAAATTCCCACTGTTCATTACCATAGGCGCGATACCAGTAGCCAGAATCATCGTGCCACTCATACTCGAAGCGAACAGAAATCCGATTGTCTGTAAAACTCCAGAGTTCTTTCTGCAAACGGTAATCTAATTCCTTTGCCCATTTTCGTCTTAAAAAAGCCTTGATTTCTTCCCGTCCGCTGAAGAATTCGGCACGGTTTCGCCACTGAGAATCTTCCGTATAAGCTAAGGCTACTCGTTCTGGATCGCGGGTATTCCAGGCATCTTCAGCAGCTTGAACTTTGGCTTTAGCCGTTTCTAACGTAAATGGCGGTAGAGGTGGTTTAGTTTCCATCAGCTTTGTTTTTTGTGATTATAAAGGGTCAGTGCGGTGTGCGTGGAGCCCTACAGATAGCGTGTGTGCGTCGAGGACGGGCTTTATTAGATTAGATATTTTCCCCTCCCGTCCCTCTACATACAGCAGATTTCAGGTCGTCGATCGCACAGACGTGAAACTCTTTCGATCTCTCCTGTCAGCCCTGCAATTCCTGATGCGCCGACTGTCAATATTTGGCGGCGTGTGATTTTCTGACAGAATAAGTTCCTCCTTTCGGTGCGGTTAATTGATAGCGGTTACTTAAAGCTTAAAGAGTGTAAACAGTTCGTTCAACCTCGATTCTTGCTCTAAATTATCGAAATCTTGCTCTAGTTACTGATGGCGCCATGCGTTCTTTCTGGGAAGAAGCCACCCGTTAGTTTATGATTTGCGCAACTTTTGTTAACCTGTTTATAAACCCATTATAATCTTTTTTCTCGATTTTTAAACTATTTATTTAGGTAGATGTTTTGCATTTAGTAAAAATTTAAAGTAAATAAAAAATTGAGGAAACATCATGCGGTCTTTAATTAAGTCAAGGAAAAAAATCCTCAACCTATTGGTACTCAGCTTTTTAGCAACAATCTTGATTGTTGTTCCTCCCTTGATTGGCGCTCGTTATAATTTATTTTATCCATCTTTAGAAGTTAGCGTCCAAGCTCAAACGCCCAATTCAAGCGAAGTAGAACCAACGCCTGCTGCTACTGAAGAACAGCAACAGCAGAAGAATCAACCAGCTAAGAATGCCAGCGAAGGGGAAGATAAAAAAGAGGAAAAACTAGAGCCTTTTAAAATGACAATGGGCGCGATCGGGGGATTGGTGCTATTTTTATATGGTGTTACTCGGATGGCGGAAGGACTCGAAGCAATTGCGGGCGATCGCATGAAAGAAATTATCGGACATTTTACTACAAATCGCTATGCCGGACTCGCCACAGGCGCAGCAGCCACAACTTTATTAGATTCTTCATCCGTCACAATTATTATTACAATTGCGATGGTGAGTGCCGGATTGCTAACATTTGTTCAGTCTCTAGGAGTAGTTTTAGGTTCCAATATTGGTACGACTATCGGCGCTCAAATCGTGGCTTTTAAAATTAACGAATACGCGCCAATTGTTATGTCTATTGGCTTTTTATTAACTTTTATTGGTAAAACAGACAGACTAAAAAATATTGGTTTAGTTTTGCTGGGTTTTGGCTTACTGTTTTTCGGACTAGACCAAATTGAAAGCGCAATGGAGCCGTTTGAGACTTACCAACCATTTCTTAAGTTAATGGAAACTTTGGGAGAAAAACCCTTACTAGGAGCTGGAATTGGTGCCTTGTTTACCATTTTAGTTCAATCTTCCTCCGCTACGGTTGCTATTATCGTTACCCTAGCTAGTCAAGGTTTAATTTCACTTCCTGCTGGGATTGCCTTAATGTTAGGAGCGGAAGTTGGCACTTGCGCCGATACATTAGTCGCGACAATTGGACGAGAAAGACCGGCTGTACGAACGGGCATTTTTCATTTATTATTTAATCTGACGACCGCCACTTTGGGGATTTTATTTGCTAGTCAATTGGCGGCGCTCGCCCAATGGCTTTCCAGCTTATTTGGGTCAGGCGAAGATGTTGCCAGAGAAATCGCCAATGCTCAACTAATATTTAACGTATTGGGCGTAATTTTGGTGATCGGATTTCTACCATTAATTGCTAAGGGATTGGAAAAAGTGATTCCCAAAGGCAAGGATGAAACAGATTCGGCGTTCGATCGCAACTCGCGATCGGACTTAGAGTCACGTTAATTTAAATTGTTGTGGTGTAACCACCATCGATCGCCAAATTCTGTCCAGTTACAAAGCCAGAAGTATCCGAATGGATTAAATTCCCGCTTTCAATTTCCGCATGATTTTCAGAAATTTCCAAAGCCGAAATGCCAGAAACAGCCATTGAGCCACGATTCCCAACCCCACAAAAGGTATTGCTTCAGGGTTGTAGAATTTTGCCAAAACGTATAGCCGAATAGCGTCCAAAGTGCGACTGTTGCAAGAATGCGATCGGGCGAAAGTTGCAGCAATCCGAGCAGCGTCGGAGCAACGATCGACCACAAGCTCAATCCCCCGATCGCTCACATCATCAGATTGCGAATTTTAGTCGCAAAAACTTGTTGAACGAACGTAACGTCCCGCTCGCGCTAAAGTATAATTTCGATGCAATCGGATTTAATATCAATTCTCAGCATTGGGATCGATTCCCATTGCTCGCAGTCGCTCCCCTAACTGGATGACTTTTCGCTCTGCTTGTTCGGCTCTTTCTCGTTCTTGTTCGACCAGGGCCCGCTCAATTTCAACTTGTTCGGAGCCAGTTAACAGCAAATTCCCCTGCGAATCCCACCACCGCAGCCAAAGAAGTTCTTGATTTTGATAGCTTCCCTGCCACAGTGCCAATTATACATCTAGTACAGGAATGGGATAGTGACCGCGTTCGTTTGGCTCCATCCTTCGATACACAAAATCTATCAGGTGATAGACCTCTAAATTGCCAGTTTTCATTTCATAAATGCCCTAGTAAGGGATGCGGATAATTCTCTCGTACACCCAAAACTTACCGAATTTAGTTGTTGTAACGTCAGCGGCCACAGAAAGCGGAGTACGTGAAGCGAAGCTATCCCGAAGGGAATCGCGCTCTTCCTCTTAATTACCGCTAGCAAATTCTAAAACAATGAACGGAGCCATGTGTTCCCGCCAAAGTACATAAGAACGGCGAAAACCGTCAAGTGTTGCCAGTACATTCGGCACGTAAAACCAATCCGGTGCTTCTGCACCTCGCTCTGGTGGGTCAGTTTCTCGCCAGTAAATGCCGCAATCTTGCCCGATCGCATATTGTCCGTCTGGATGCAGCCGCTCTACAACCGGCCCGATCGAATCTGTCAGAATGATGCTCTGGGGATGCTCCTAAAAATTTTTCACAAATGTACCGTCTTCGTCTGGCAATTTGGTATGGTCGGGGAATGCAGGAGGCAGATCTGTAGCACTTATTGGCTCGTTCATCGTCTTTTCCGTGCAGTTATTTTTCATTGTACTGCGAAATTTTAGAGCAATCTGATTGGAAACTTTAGCTAATATTAACTAAACCCAGCTAACCACAGCGGAAGCATCAACAGCAACCCGACAGAAGTGATGGCGATGCTGCTAGCTAACAAATCGCGATCGAGCTCGTAGACTTCTGCTAAAATCAGCACGGAAAGAGCTGTGGGCGTTCCCGACATCAACACCAACACGAACCTCGGATCGCCGCTAAATCCGAAATAACTAGCACCCAATCCGATCAGCACCGGCACAATTACCACTTTTAACAGCGACGGGATTAACGCTAGTTCAAAACTTTCCCATTTCTTAATAGACCTCAGCCGGATGCCAACCAGCAGTAAAGCACTGGCAATTACCACCCAAACTGCCGTGTGCAATCCCGATTCCACTGTCTGGGGCAGGGGGATATTTCTGGTTAAAAAACCAATTAAAAATGCCCACAGGGCGGGAACTGTTAGCACATCCCGGAGCTGAGTCCACCAGTGATTTTTTTGCTGGGAATTCCCGAAATAGCTAGCAATAAATACACCGAAACAGTAGGTTCCGATCACGTTGTTAGTGACGCTGTACAACACAGCCCAGTTGTTGTTATCGGTGCTGATGATAGAGGGGGTGATTGCTAATCCGACAAAGCCCGTATTCCCTAACATCGCAGCTAGGATAAAACTCCCTTGGCTCGATCGCTTCAGGGAATTAAAATTTAATAAAAATAAATTTACCAGAGAATTTTTGCCCTGAAAATAGGGCTTTTTCATGTGGGCTGCACTCAGCCTGCGCAATAATACCCAAGTCAGCCAAGCACAACTCGCACTCAGAAATAACACGAATATGGCGATCGCCGGCGTGAATCCCACAGCACCCGAAAAATCGCTTTGACGGGCTAAAACTAGAATTTGCAGCGGTATCCCAATCCAGAAAAGAAAGTAGCTCAGCAGCTTGGGAAAATTAACTGGGATGTACTGAAACAGCAGCAGTCCCAAGCCCGTCCAGATAACTAGAGGGGTATAAGCGTGAAATAAGGTTTCAACCATAAAAATTTAACTTGACAATTTGAAATGCCTTTATCTATTAATAGTAATGCTAAAGTCCGTTTGAGAAATGCGAATTCTCGTTAGCGGAGCCCTCGAAGAGGATCGCATTTGCATCCTTTTTCGTCCTAGCCTGTTCGCAGCACTGCGGGCCCGAAAATTTCCGCCCAAATTCCCGCACCTTGCAGGGCAAAATTCTCAGACTCGCAGCCCCAAATGCTTGCAGGTTTTTACCTTCACATTCACAAAACCTTTTTGAATTTGACAAATGTGCGATCGAGTTATCTTGCCTTTTCCAAACAAATGTCCCGCGTTTTCCAGTCGTTTCGCTCGAACCCAAATACGGCGAGACTCAAGCTGCTAATCACTTGCACCGATCAATTCAATTTTAAAGCATTAACAGGCACTTCATCCCAAGAACTAACAGTGCGCAAGGTAGCAACCCAGCCCTGCTCTTTTTGCTCTGCCGTCAAATTCTTCTCAAAAGATTCGTGGCAATCCTTCGCTTGAGTCTCATTGCAACAAGCAATACAAGAATAAAGAAGGCCCGACGGATCGATTTGCTCGTTTACCCAAATAATCACGATCTACTCTCTCAATCAAAATCTACTGTTACTTAAATTTTCCTATATTTTTGCCAATTATCTACTCGGATTTAGGCAACCCAAGATTTAAGGCGCTACAGATTTGTTGTAAGGTGCTTGTGGCACACCCTACGGATTCGTTGTAAGGTGCGCGGTACACACCTTGATTTCTGAGTCTCTTAGAGAGGGACGAAAGTTTTTGTAGGATTGATTGCAGTCGCCGAGTCTTATTGAGGGGTTTTTACAATTGTTTCGATGCCAAAGTTGCCAAAGACTCGCCCGCAACCCGGCAAATCCGCCAGTCGGGCATTACATCAGCACCGATACCCTTGTAAAATCCGATCGCCAATTCATTCCAATCCAAAACGCTCCATTCCAAACGCCCGCAGCCCCTTTCTACTGTTAACTGCGCTAAATAAACTATCAAAGACTTGCCAATTCCCCGCCCTCGAAACTCAGGCAGCACAAACAAATCTTCCAAATAAATTCCCGGCTGAGTCAAAAAAGTAGAATAATTGTAAAAAAACAGCGCCCAGCCCACAACTCGACCTTCGCACTCGGCTAAAATCGCTTCCACAAAAGGTCGATCGCCAAACAAATGATGCTCCAAATCAACGGCATTGCCAGTAACGGCATGAGATAATTTTTCGTACTCAGCTAAAGCTTTAATCAAATCAAACATCACCGGCACGTCGGCGCGGGTAGCTGGGCGCAAAATTACCTCAGAAGACATAAATAAGTAAGTAGTACGCGACAATCAACAATTAAAAATACCACATCCAGACATTTTTAATTTGTAATTTTTAATTAAGCTTTTCCACCTTGAACCAGCATATTTACGGCGGTGTCGGAGTGTCCCTCACAATAATTTTAAGATTTTTCAAAATGCAAACTCAAATTTTTTTTTCTTATTTCAACCAGCCCTTCAATCGTTCCGTCACTTGAGGGCGGCGCAGCTTTCGCATTGCCTTATTTTGAATTTGACGGACTCGTTCGCGCGACAAATTGAACAAACTGCTGACCTCTTCTAAAGTGTAAGGTTCGCCGGTCAGCAAACCGTAACGCATAGCAACAATCTCTTTTTCCCGCTCAGTCAAAATACTGTCCAACACCTCCAAAATATCTTGGCGCATCATCATCTCATTCATCTGAGCTTCGGGAGATTGCGTCGCGTTATCTTCGAGAACATCCAAAAGTTCCGAACTTTCTTCTGAGCCGATGCGGTGGTTGAGAGACAAAGATTGCCGACGTACTTGCTGGAGGTAGCGAAGCTGTTCGCAAGTAACTTGCATTTCTCTAGCAAGTTCAGTTTCAGTTGGATTGCGTTGAAGAGAACGCTTCAACTCTCGATAAACTTTTTTGAGTTTATTTAACTGTTCGACAATGTGAACAGGTAAGCGAATCGTCCGCCCTTGATTGGCAATTGTCCGGGTAATTCCTTGGCGAATCCACCAATAGGCATAAGTAGAAAACTTGTAACCCTTCTCCGGATCGAACTTTTCGGCTGCCCGATTCAAACCCAAAGCTCCTTCCTGAATTAAATCGAGAAAAGGCACGCCCCTATTAAGATAGCGTTTGGCAATCGAAACCACCAAGCGCAAATTCGAGCTGATCATTTTCCGTTTCGCCGACTGACACTGGTGGCGAAGCTGTTGCAGTTGAGTTTCGCTTATCCCCAAAGCCGCTGCGAGTTCAGCTTTTGTCGGCACTCTGTCCAATTCCTGCTGCAAACGCTGTTCTACTTGATCCAGGGCTACCAATTCTTGAACGCGGCGCGCCAACTCTACTTCTTCGGCTGCTGTCAGTAGAGGATACCGAGCCATTTCCTTGAACAAAGCTCCCACTGGATCGTCGGCAGACCAGTTGTTGTATGCTGACGACCGAGTTACGGTCGGACGATCGATCTCGGTGTCTTCATCTTCTGCGATCGGGAGTGAGGCTTCGGGTGCCACCGCAAAACTGCCTAGGTCAGATTCTGGCATATGGTGCTTGGTGTCGGTGGGATGATTTGAAATGTCTGCCTTCACTTTAACCAATTTAACCGGAAATTTCCGAAATCCATCTAGAAGCCGGTGAGTGATTTTAGTGGCTGATATCTGTTCGCCCCAATTTTAGTATCTGTTCGCCCCAATTTTAGGCCTTTTTATTTAGTTCGAGCCAGTAAAGGAGCTGCCTGCAATAATTGCTGAGTGTAAGGGTGCTGCGGATTAGTAAAAATATCCCTAGTCTTACCGATTTCAACAATTTTTCCAGCATTCATTACCGCAATACGATCGCAAAAAAACCTCGCCACCCACAAATCGTGCGTAATAAACAGATAAGTCAAATTAAATTCCTGCTTCAACTCCAACATCAGCTCTAAAACTTGAGTCTGCACGCTGGCATCCAGCATACTCACAGGTTCGTCGCAAATTATCAGTTGCGGTCGAGTAATCAAAGCGCGGGCGATCGAAACTCGCTGCTGTTGTCCTCCCGATAATTCCCCCGGATAGCGACGAAAGAAATCCTCCCCTGGACTTAAACCCACCCGCTCTAACATTTGGATTACTTCTTTTTTAGCTTCGCGCGCATTAGCTAATTTGTGAATAAACAAAGGGTCAGCAATACTTTGCCCGACAGTCATCATCGGATTCAGGCAAGCGTGGGGGTCTTGAAATATCATTTGCATTTCGCGGCGGTGCTGCCTCACAGCATCGCGGCCCAGGGCAGTTATATCTATCCCTTGAAATTCAACTTTGCCGCCAGTCGCGGTTATTAGCTGCAAAATCGTGCGTGACAAGGTACTTTTGCCGCAGCCGGACTCCCCCACAAGCCCTAGGATTTCTCCCCGTTGTAGTTCTAAACTAACGCCGTCTACTGCTTTAATTACCTGGCGATTCCGGGCAAATAACTGATCTAATAAATTGCTTTCTAAATTGTAGTGTTGCTGCAAATCCGTCACTGTCAAAAGAGGAGAATTTGTTAAGTTGGCAGTAACGACTTCAGTCCTGATTTCCTCGAATGCTAACCCTTTGTCCGAATCAGCTTGAATGTGCAAAGCTGCTTTGAGGAGCGATCGAGTATATTCGTGCTGCGGCTGTTCAAAAACGTTTTTCACCGGCCCTGTTTCTACGACTTTGCCGCCGTACATCACCGCAATGCGATCGCAATACTCAGCCACCATCGCCAAATCGTGAGAAATCAACAAAATAGCCGTTCCCCGTTCCGCGCAAAGTCTGGTTAATTCTTGCAAAATCTGGGCGGCGACAGTTACGTCCAAACTTGTAGTCGGTTCGTCCGCCACAATTAATTTAGGATCGAGCAAAAGAGCCAAAGCAATTGCTACTCTTTGCCGCATTCCGCCGCTAAATTCGTGGGGAAATTGCGACCAGCGAGACGCCGGAATTTTCACAGCTTCCAAAATGTCGATCGCCCGTTTCTTAGCTTGCTTGCGATCCAAATTCGGTATGTGAGCTTGCAAAGTCTCGATGCAGTGTTCCCCGACAGTCATCAAAGGATCGAGACGAGTCATCGGATCTTGAAAAATCAATGCCACAGCTTCGCCCCGAAACCGTCTCAGCCGCGAAGCATTCATGTCAAACACCGACTCTCCAGCAAAACTAACTCGCCCCTCAATCAGCGTTGAATCCGGCAGCAACCGCATCGCAGCCCTTCCCAAAGTTGACTTACCGCACCCAGACTCCCCAACTAATCCGAGCTTTTCCCCCGGTTTCAGCGTCAGGGAAACGCCGTCAACGGCCCAACCGGATTGGCCCCGCCGCTGAGGATAAGCTACTCGCAGATTGTCAACGGAAAATAGAGAAGAGTCATTAGTCATTAGTCCTTAGTCCTTAGTCTGTTGTCTGTTGTCTGTTGTCTGTTGTCTGTTGAGTGTTGACTGTTGACTGTTGACTGTTGACTGTTGTTATTTATTATTTATCAATATACTGGCGGTTAGCTGTTAGTTATTAGTATTGTTCAGGACTTATTAGTTATTGGCAAGAAACCGATATGCTGTTTGTAAATACCAATAGAAATTGCTACAAACAAAGATTTTATCACTACATCATTAACCGACCAACCGCTTACTAACAACAGTCAACAGTCAACCGTCAACAGTCAACTGTCAACAGCCAACTGACTAAATTTCCCTTCGCTTCAACTCAGCTCTCCGCAGTATGTAAGTAGCCGCACAATCTGCGTGAGGATGGTCTGCTAAAACTTCCGCGAGTTCCAACACATATCCGGCGATATCCGGCCCCAGCTTCTCAGTAAGCACTTGACGTTCCCGAGAGGCGAGTTCTTGCACCCGGGCCTTAGCTTGCCAATTGGGAGAAAACATCTTGTCAATCTCGGTGTGGAATCCCAGACTTTCGAGAATGTCCCACTCACCGTTATCGCACCAAATGCCCCCGCACAACATACAGCGCTCTATGTAAAAGGGCACTCTGCTGAAGGGAACTTTCGCCCGCGACAGATAGTGACCGTCTTCGGGACACAGCGCTGCTTTGCTGTCGTAGGGAGACGGCGTGAATTCTATGCCGAGAGTGCCTGCCGCCTCTGGCTTCTGGGATTTGTTGTACCACTGGCTCTGCTCTTTCTGCCAAGCTTCGTATTCTCTGCCTGGAATCCAGATACCGTAACAGTTCGGACACCACTGCACCGACATACTGCCGGCTAAGGTGCCGCCTTCTAAGTTGGGATGTTTACATTTTGGACATTCCACCGCTTTATTTCTCCTTGCCTTCTCAATTCCCTGTTAATTCAATTATTAATTCTGTATCTGGGCGGGCCCTGAAGAACCAGAATTTTTTTGCAGCAGCGCACCGCAGTAGCCAATTAGCGTGTTGAGCCGCGCGATCGCCGCAGTTTGCCTCGCTTCTGCTGTCGCTGGCTGGCGCGACGCTTGCAAAAACGTGACATCTGTCCCCAATAACCGCAGTTGCTTGTGAATTTCAGTCAAATAGGACTGCTCTGGGGGTGTGTCTGAGGCGTCTAACTCATCGCTTTCGGCTCTCATAATTTGGTTTCCGAAAAATTGTTGCACTTTTCTGTATTCGATCGCCAGCGCTGCCCGATCCAGATTATCCTGTGCAGCAGTTCTTTGTAGTTGTTCTAGTGCTTGCTGTAATTCTTGGTAGCACTGGCGGCGGTCTTCGGACAATATCATGATTTTGTAAACAAATTTGTATTTATAATCAAAGTAGATTCTTGCTTAAGGTTTGCTCGTATTAAGGGAAGCCGTGCGTTTTTGCAGCAATTCCCTGTTTTTTGAGAACTTTTTCTGATAGAGTGCCCTGAATAAACCCTTCTGGCTCATGCTTTTAGTTTAGCGTTGCCTGTGAATGCCGATCGCCCGCTACCTCAACTGCTACCGCCAAAATATGCTTATTTTACCCGATCGACAGACTGCGGCGGCGGCAGTGGTGTCACTATATTTTCCTACCGGAGAGGGGGGGCGACTCGGAATTAGATAGGTATAGTTAACACAAAAATCGACTATTTTTTTGAATTGCCAATTGTGGTCTTCAAGTAGTTTAGTATAACTAAACACATAATTTCGGCAATTCAACCGCAAACCGGCTTTTAACCATTTGTATTTCTAAGTTTTAAAGGTGTACCCCATGAACGCGAACACTCTGACTCCCTCTCCTTCGATCGATCCTGCTGTAGTTCCCGATTGGCTGCAAGAATGCATGAATGCTCCATCGCAACCTGATGAGGCTCCTAACCAGAATTGCTCGGCTGACAACAGCTTAATTTGTCGGGCTTTTGAATTTGCCCGCGACTTGCACGAAGGACAGTACCGCAAATCAGGAGAACCTTACATTTGCCATCCAGTAGCTGTCGCTGGAATACTCCGGTATATGGGCGGCAACAACGTCATGATTGCCGCGGGCTTCCTCCACGACATTGTTGAGGATACAGATATTACTCTCGAAGAAATAGAACAGCGGTTCGGCGCCGAAGTGCGACAGTTGGTTGAAGGTGTCACCAAGCTTTCTAAGTTTAATTTTTCCAGCAAAACAGAGCGCCTCGCTGAAAATTTCCGCCGAATGTTCCTAGCAATGGCTAAAGATATTCGCGTTATTGTCGTCAAACTTGCAGATCGGCTGCACAACATGAGGACTTTGGAGCATTTGTCCGAAGAAAAGCAGCGCACTATTGCCCTAGAAACCCGAGAAATTTTTGCTCCCCTGGCGAACCGTTTGGGTATCGGGCGCTTTAAGTGGGAATTGGAAGATTTAGCGTTTAAATACCTGGAACCTGAAGCTTACCGCGAAATTCAGGAATTGGTAGCCGAGAAGCGGGGCGATCGAGAAACTCAACTCGCAGAAGTCACAGATAGTTTGCGAGAAAGGCTTGACAGTTTAGGCATTAAATGCTATGAAGTCAGCGGCCGTCCCAAACATTTGTACGGGATTTACGGGAAGATGCAGCGCCGCCAAAAAGGGTTTAAGCAAGTGTACGATATTGCTGCGGTGCGGATCATAGTAGAAAGCAATGATGACTGTTATCGTGCTTTGGCGATCGTCCACGATTCTTTCCGCCCGATTCCCGGCCGCTTTAAAGATTATATCGGTTTACCAAAAGCGAATCGGTATCAATCTTTGCACACCGGAGTAATCGGAACCAGCGGCCGCCCCATCGAAGTGCAAATTCGCACCGTAGCAATGCACCACATTGCAGAATACGGCATTGCCGCGCACTGGAAATACAAAGAAACTGGCGGTTCTAACACAACAGTCACCGGCGACGACGAAAAATTTACTTGGCTGCGGCAACTCCTAGAATGGCAAAGCGACCTCAAAGACGATCAGGAATATTTACAAAGCATTAAGGACAACTTATTCGACGAAGATATTTACGTTTTTACTCCTAACGGAGACGTGATTGCTCTCAATAGCGGGTCAACTCCCGTAGATTTTGCTTACCGCATTCACACAGAAATTGGCAATCGCTGCACCGGTGCCAGAGTCAACGGGCGAATGGTAACACTAGACAAGGTTTTAAAGAACGGCGATATTGTAGAAATCTTGACCCAAAAAAATGGTCATCCGAGTTCCGACTGGCTGAATTTTGTCAAGACAAACGGAGCAAAAAACCGAATTCGTCAGTGGTTGAAGCGATCGCATCGAGATGAAAACCTCGCTCGCGGGCGGGAATTGCTGGAAAAAGAATTAGGTAAAAACGGCTTGGAATCTTTGCTGAAATCTGAACCCATGCAGTCTGTGGCTCAGCGCTGCAACTACCACAGCGTCGAAGATTTAATCGCCGGTTTGGGCTACGGCGAAGTTACCCTAAATCTCGTAGTAAATCGACTGCGAGATTTAGTAAAAGTGCAGCAAAAAATTGAAGCTGCTCCCGGAGGAGGACAGGAATTGCCCCAGCTAATACCTGCATCGACGACACCGAAACCAGTACCGAGTTCGTCTCCGAGCAAATCGCCGATCGCAGGTGTAGAGGGCTTGCTTTACCATTTATCCGGCTGTTGCTGTCCGATTCCCGGGGAAGCAATTATTGGAGTTGTGACTCGCACTCGCGGAATTTCGATTCACCGGCAAGGGTGTTCAAATGTTGAGAGCGTACCGGGCGATCGGTTAGTTCCTGTGAGTTGGAATTCTAGCGAGCGCAATGGTAGCCGTCCGAATACTTATGCAGTTAACATTCAAATTGAGGCGCTCGATCGAGTCGGAGTTCTAAACGATGTATTGTCGCATTTGAAGGACAACAAAGTAAACGTCCGCAGCGCTCAAGTAAAAACCTATCCCGGTTTGCCCGCATTAATTGACTTGTGCATGGATATTGAGGATAAGGAACAGTTCGAGCGGACTTGTATGCAAATTAAAAAGATGAGCGATATTTTGAATTTGCGCAGGCTGAGTGAAGGGACTTAAGAGAAAAGCCTAACTGTATTCTAGGGTGCGCACTGCGCACCTTACAGCACTTCCGGATGTTATGAGGTACAGTAGCAGCAATTAGTAAACCAGTTTTTGAGATGTTTGGGATTCATTAA